>JASHYE010000262.1 GCA_030043155.1 Candidatus Acidiferrales bacterium
CGAAGCTCGCGTGCGCGCTGGTGGATGGTGTGCGCGGGGAGCTGTGGTGCGAGGCATGCGGCTTCGGTGCCCGGGCGCGGAGAAAAAGAAAAAACGTGCAGATAACTGACCGGGAGGCCGGTGATGAAATTCATTGTGGCGGCATGATCGTCATCGGTTTCGCCGGGGAAACCGACGATCACGTCGGCGCCAATCGCAGCATGCGGGAGAGTTTCGCGAATGAGTTCGACGCGGCGGGCGTAGTGCGCGGCGCGATACCAGCGGTGCATGGAGCGAAGGATGCGGTCGGAGCCGGATTGCAGCGGCATGTGGAAGTGAGGCGCAATGCGCGGCTCGCGTGCAACAAGATTGACGAAATCCTGGGTCATGTCGATGGGTTCGATGGAGCTGAGGCGGAGGCTTGGCAGGTTGGTTTCAGCGAGGATTTTACGCACGAGCGCGAGGAGCGAGGTGCGCGGCGTGAGGTCGCGGCCGTAGCTGCCGAGATCGATGCCGCTGAGGACAATTTCCTGCGCGCCGGTTTGAAGGAGGCGGCGGATTTCGTCGAGCGCAGCGGCAGGCTGCATACTGCGGCTGCGTCCACGAACGAGAGGAATCACACAGTAGGCGCAGCGATGGTTGCATCCGTCCTGAATTTTGAGAGTGGGACGAGTGCGGGAGCCGAGCTCGTCGTTAGGTGAATCATCAAGGTGATGCGGAGAAGCGAAAGGCGTGACGTGAGCGGCCATTTCTTCGCGCAGGATGCGAGACGAGGCGGGCGTGTTCGCGGAAACGGTGGAGAGCGGGACGAAATTTGCGTGGCTATTCGCGAGCGAAGCGATGGCGTGCTGGTGAGAATTGCCCACGACCCAGGAGACTCCGGGAAGCGCGGCGAGTTCTTCGGGAGCGCGTTGCGCGTAGCATCCGGTGGCGATGATGCGCGCGGCGGGATTTTGGCGGTGGATGCGACGAATGGATTCGCGGGCTTCGGCGTCCGCGGCAGCGGTGACAGTGCAGGTGTTGAGGACGACGATGTCAGCGGAGGCGTCGGAATCGGCGGCGGCGTGGCCTTGCGCGTGGAGGCTGTGGCGAATTGCGTCGGCGTCAGCTTGCGTGGCGCGGCAGCCAAAGTTTTGGATGAAGAAAGTGGACATGGATTGAGTGCCACAATCATTTTACGCGAGGCGGCCAGAATACCAACGATCAAAAGGACGTGATCCGTGACTCGTGGCTCGTGAAAAAGTGACTACATCGCGCGGATGAGGCGCGCGAAAGGAAGGTTCTACTTTGTCCTGTTTGACGTCTTAAGGCGTAGCCGCTTGACCTCTACTAGTTTCAGCGTTTGGACAGGGCGTGCGGCGGCTCTGCCTTGAGCTGAGAATCTTTCAGCACCGGTTCATTTCTCGCAGCCATAAGCGCACCCATGTAACCCAAGATTTGCCCAATTGCACGGCGACCGGCTTCCCCTGCTTTCAGTTCGATGACAACCGTTCTGCCTCTCTTGTCCCTAGCGAGAACGTCGATCCAGCCCGGATTTGACTCTTGATCACTTCCCGGATATTTGATCATCGCTTGTCTACTAATCATTCTCAGTCCAGCTTCGAGGCAGTTTAGGTCAACGCAGACCGCATTTTCCAAACGATACTCTCTGCGGTTTTGTCGTCTTTTTGTTTTTGCCGTTTTGCCCATGGCTTCTTCCTGCACCGATTATTCACAATGTTAGCATCTGATTAGTTCTTTCTGATGGGTTATGTGCAGGCGTGTAATCGAAAGACCAAACACGACGATTCATTAGTCGCTCGGCCAGACAAATGCGCAGACTGATAAGGATAGAGTCCCACCCTTTGCAAAAAGCCGCAAAGGATGGGGCACCCGCATAAACCGTCGAGGCGAGATTCTTCGACTGCGCGCCCCGGCGGAAGTCGAAGGACACGATTTCCGCGGAAAAATCAGGCGGGCCGCTCCGCTCAGAATGACGCTGTTACAAAGTCAAATCTGCCAGCCTGAACTCGGCGCTACGGAACAACGAAAGACAACAGCAGATTCCTCGTCGTCCCTCGCAAGAAGCCTTCGGGACTCGCTCGGAATGACAAGGAACGAATGGTGGGATAAACCCGCCGCCAAAATAACCTCTGCACATTCGCTAGACGTCGGGGTCGTAGTTGAGGTTGGGGGCGATCCAGCGTTCGACTTCGCGAAGGTCCATGCCCTTGCGGCGGTGATAATCGTCGACCTGGTCGCGACCGATTTTGCCGACAGCGAAGTATTTTGATTGCGGATGCGAGAAATAAAGTCCGCAGACGGATGCGGCTGGATACATGGCGAAATTTTCGGTGAGGCGAATGCCGGTATTTTTTTCGGCTTGCAGCAAATCGAAAAGCTGACGCTTTTCGGTGTGATCGGGTGAGGCCGGATACCCGGGCGCGGGGCGAATGCCGCGATATTTTTCGTGAATGAGTTCGTCATGGCTGAGATTTTCGTCGCGGCCGAAGCCCCATGCGTTGCGCGCGCGCTTATGAGTGAGTTCGGCGAGGGCTTCGGCGAGGCGGTCGGCGAGAGCCTTGGACATGAGCGCGTTGTAATCGTCGTGAGCTTTTTCGAAATTGGCGACGAGCGGTTCGATATTGATGCCCGCGGTGACGGCGAATGCACCGAGATAGTCGGCGACGCCGGATTCTTTGGGAGCGATGAAATCGGCGAGAGCGAAATCAGATTCACCTTCGGGCTTGGCAATTTGCTGACGCAGGGTGTGAAACGCGGTGAGCGAGCGCGAACGGGATTCGTCGGAGTAGATTTCGATGTCTTCGAGGACGCTATTCGTTGGAAAAAACCCGAAAACGGCGCGGGCGACGAGGAGATTTTCGCGGACGATGCGGGAGAGAAGAATTTGCGCGTCGTCGAAAAGCTCTTTGGCGCGGGGGCCGACTTCGGGCTGCTCGAAGATGCGCGGATAAATGCCGCGCAATTCCCAGGCGTGGAAAAATGGCGTCCAATCGACGTACGGGACAATGTCGGCGAGAGGCACGGGAGCGCACGTGCGGACGCCCGTGAAAGACGGATGCGGCGGGGTGTAAGTGCGCCAATCGAATACAGGCTTGCGCGCGCGAGCGTCGGCGAATGAAAGCAGGGATTGCGTTTGCGGGCCGCGATGCTTTTCGCGTGTTTTTTCCTGCTCGCTGCGATTCTCGTTGACGAAATTCTTTTTCAGTTCATTGCTGAGCAGACTGCCGACAACGCCGACGGCGCGCGACGCGTCCTGCACGTGAATGACGGGCTGGCGATACATGGGCGCAATTTTGACGGCGGTGTGGACGCGGCTGGTGGTGGCTCCGCCGATGAGCAGCGGGACTTCGAAATTTTCGCGCTGCATTTCCTTGGCGACATGGGCCATTTCTTCGAGAGATGGCGTGATGAGGCCGCTTAAGCCGATCATGTCGGCTTTGGAGTCGCGCGCGGCGGCGAGAATCTTGTCGCTCGGGACCATGACGCCGAGGTCGATGACTTCGTAATTGTTGCAGCCGAGAACCACGCCGACGATGTTTTTGCCGATGTCGTGGACATCCCCCTTTACCGTGGCCAGCAGAACGCGGCCTTTGGCCGAGCCGCCTCCAGCGGCGCGTTTTTCTTCCTCCATAAAAGGCTGCAGGTAAGCGACGGACCTTTTCATGACGCGCGCGCTCTTGACGACTTGCGGAAGAAACATTCTGCCGGAGCCGAAGAGGTCGCCGACGACGTTCATCGCGTCCATGAGCGGGCCCTCGATGACGGCGATGGGCTTGCGGTACTTCTTACGGGCTTCCTCGGTGTCGACTTCAATAAAGTCGACGATGCCTTTGAGAAGAGCGTGTTTGAGGCGCTCTTCGACGGAGGCTTGACGCCAGGTAAGGTCTTCGACCTGCGTTTTGCCTTTTTGCTTGACGGAGTCGGCGAAGGCGAGGAGGCGTTCGGTCGAGTCAGGACGGCGATTGAGCAGCACGTCTTCGACGAGCTCGAGCAAGTCTTTCGGGATTTCCTCGTAAATGGCGAGCTGACCGGCATTCACAATGCCCATGTCCATGCCGGCTTGAATCGCGTGATAAAGAAACGCGGAGTGCATGGCTTCGCGGACGACATTGTTGCCACGAAATGAAAAGGAAATGTTGCTGACGCCACCGCTGATTTTGACACGCGGGAAGCGAGCCTTGATCTGGCGCGTGGCTTCGATGAAATTCACGGCGTAGTTGTTGTGCTCCTCCATGCCGGTGGCGATGGTGAGGATGTTGGGGTCGAAGATGATGTCTTCGGGCGGAACGCCGACTTCCTCGGTGAGAATTTTGTAGGAGCGGGCGCAGATTTCAACTTTGCGCTCGATGGTATCAGCCTGGCCCTTTTCGTCGAAGGCCATCACGATCATGCCCGCGCCGTAGCGCCGAATGAGCCGTGCGTGATCTTTGAAGACCTTCTCGCCCTCTTTGAGGCTGATGGAATTGACGATGCCTTTGCCCTGAATGCATTTCAGGCCGGCTTCAATGACAGTCCATTTGGAGCTGTCGAGCATGATGGGAACGCGGGCGATTTCCGGCTCGGAAGCGACGAAATTCAAAAATGTGGTCATAGCCTGCTCGGAATCGAGCATGGCTTCGTCCATGTTGATGTCGATGATTTGTGCGCCGCCTTCGACCTGCTGGCGGGCGATTGGGAGGGCCTGCTCGAATTTTCCGTCGAGGATGAGCTTGGAAAATTTGGGCGAGCCGGTGACGTTGGTGCGTTCGCCGACGTTGACGAAATTGGTGTCAGGGCGAATGACGAGCGGTTCGAGGCCACTGAGGCGCGTGTAAGGCTCGGGTGTGGAAAGCACGTGGGGCTTGAGGCCTTTGACGGCGGCGGCGATGGCGCGAATGTGCACGGGCGTGGAGCCGCAGCAGCCTCCGGCGATATTGAGCCAGCCGTTCGCAGCGAAATCGCGCAGATCAGCGGCCATTTTTTCGGGCGTTTCGTCGAAGCCGCCGAAGGCGTTGGGCAAACCAGCATTGGGATAGCAACTAATGTAAATGGGCGCGATGCGCGACAGCTCTTCGATATACGGGCGCATCTGTTTGGCG
>JASHYE010000263.1 GCA_030043155.1 Candidatus Acidiferrales bacterium
GTCAATTCAGGTGGCGAGAAACCCTTCGTGCCGGGCTTGCGTTCAACACGAATTTGCCTATTTGCAGGGAGAAGCGCAGCCCCACGTCACAATGTGCGGCCGAGACTCCGTGCAGATTCACGAACGGAACCGGCGTCTCGACCTGCCCGAGCTTAGCAGCCGCCTCGAAAGATCGGCGATAAAGGTGAGGAGCAACGGCTTTCTGCTGCGATTCCTTGTGCCTCCATATGAAGTGACCGTGTTTCCAGATGGGCGTGCGGTGGTGAAGGGCACGCAGGATCCTGCTCTGGCGCGGACGCTCTATGCCCGCTACATCGGGGCTTAATCCTCGCTTGACTGCAGTTCGCGGTGCGTCAATATAGGCGAGCTTTGCAGCTCGATACGGAGGAACCTCTGGAAGCGTGAAGTAAATCATTTCAAAGGGGAAGATTCGTTCTCAACCGATCCGGCGCTCATTTTCCTGGCGCGCAGCGATGCGCTCGATGTTTTCCCGGCAGTTCATTAACGTGAGGAAGGTACTAAGAATCCGCGCCTTAGTTTCATCAGTGAGTCCAGCGCCTCCGGTGGCCAGTTGCGCCAGCTTTTGCCCATGCTCAGCCATGTAGCGACGCATCTCGTCGTAGCGCTCGCGGCGGGCTCCTCCGACAGCAGTTTCACGACGCATCTGCATGCAGGTTTGTTCAAGCTCAAGAGTGAAATGCAAAATGCAGAGCCGCTGCTCCTCAAGCTGCTGCGGAACACGCGTCTTACAGCCGACAATGTCACAGTTCACAAGCATTTTGTCTTGCGGCTTTCCCAGGCGCGTAACAAGGAACGCCTGAATCGCCGTTGCTCTAGAGCGTTTTGTAACATCCTCCGCCGCTAAAATCCACTGGCGCGGTGACTTGCGCCGCCAATCTGCCACCACTCCGTGCATTCGGCCACTACCGCGGTTCATGCTAACTTTACGGCCCGATCGTTTTTCTTTGGCCTTGGCTGTGCTAAACTATCGCGGCAAGAGCTACCTGCTCCTGCCAGTTACCTCTGCGAGGCAGCCTGAAATGTCCGGACATTCAAAGTGGGCGACGATCAAACATAAGAAAGCCGCGACCGATGCGCGGCGCGGGAAGATCTTTACGAAAATCATCCGCGAAATCATGATTGCCGCGCGCGCGGGCGCCGACCCGAACACCAATCCTCGCCTGCGCACCGCTATCCTGGCGGCCAAGAACGAAAATATGCCGAATGACAATATCGAGCGCGCGGTTCTGCGCGGCTCCGGACAAATGGAAGGAGAAGTCCTCGAAGAAGTGACCTTCGAGGGGTATGGCCCGGGAGGCGTTGGAATGCTGGTGGAAGTGGTGACCAGCAACCGCAACCGCATTGTCAGCGAAATACGCCACATGATGTCCAAGCACGGCGGAAACATGGCAGAGAATGGCGCTGTTGGATGGATGTTCCATCGCAAGGGCGACCTGACCATACCGAAGGAAGCGGCCGACGAAGAAAAGCTGATGAGCCTCGTTCTGGATGCTGGCGCCGAGGACTTGAAGGACGATGGATCATCCTGGGAGGTCGTAACGCCTCCCGAAGTTTTCGAAAAGGTGCGCGAGGCGCTGGTCGCGGCGGGAATCAATCCAGCATCGGCGGAAGTGGGCTGGGTTCCGCAGAACTACATCAAGCTGACCGGCGCGCAGGCGCAGCAGATGGTGAAAATGGTGGAAGCTCTGGAAGAGCATGATGACGTGCAGCACGTCTATGCAAATTTTGATATCGATGAGAGAGAAATACAGGCTGCGGTCGCCAGCTAATCGATTGACGTAGTATCCTTCGCGCTGTTTTCCTGCAAAAATCACTACCCTCCGAAATTCCGCTGCGCGTAGACTGAAACACGCTCGAGTGTCTGAGCGAGCCGATGTCGCGAAGGGGATGAAGTTTGCGCGTTTTGGGGCTGGACCCGGCCCTTGCCGGGGCTACAGGTTACGGCGTGATCGAAATGGAGGCCTCGACGACGCGGATGCTGCGCTTTGGAGCGTTGCGTTTCGCGTCGGCCACGGAATTCTCTGAGCGCCTCCGCAGGATTCACAAAATGGTTTCCGAGCTTATGCAGGAGTTTGAACCTGATGCCGTTGCGGTGGAATCTGTCTTCGCCGCGCTGAACATACGCACCGCTTTGCGATTGGCCGAAGTGCGCGGCGTTATTCTGCTGGCGGCTGCGCAAGCCGAAGTTCCATCACATAGTTACTCTCCGCGCGAAGTGAAGGCCAGTATTACGGGGCACGGAAGCGCGTCCAAGGAGCAAATGCAGCAGATGGTCAAGGCGCAACTCAGGCTCTGCGAGCGGCCGGAGCCGCCGGATGCGGCGGACGCGATCGCTGTAGCGCTTTGCCATGCGTATGCCGTGCGAGCGCAACAACGCATCAATGGTAATGCTTCTTTGAATTCAAACCTTGCGACTGCAGTCCGTTTCGACCGATCGCGCAGCCATTTCCCTTCGGCTCGCATCCTTAATCAACGATGAGGGCGCCTGGATTCAAACTTGGTCTGGCCACACTGCTGTTCGTGTCTGCTTTTTCACCTGTGTTTGCAAATTCGCAAGCAGCCGATACCCCCTCACACGGAGATTCTGCGGATAGCCCCACTCTAACGTTCCGGAGGGTTTTCAAGTCCAGCTACCCGGAGTTTGTCGAGATCACCGTAAACGAGGATGGGACCGGCACATATGACATTCGCCAGCTGGACGATACAGCGAGCCCGCAACCGTTGCAGATTGGAACGCCGCTGGTACGGAAAATGTTCGAGCTTGCTGACGACCTGCACGATTTTGAAGGCGTTGACCTTGACGTGCACCGCCGCATCGCCAACCTGGGGCAGAAAACCTTCGTTTACAAGAAAGGCGCGGAGACCCACGAAGCAAGCTTCAATTACACGTTGAACAATTCTGCGCGTCAACTGCTCCAAATTTTTGAGGGCCTTCAGCGACAGGAGTTGGACGTCAGCGACATGGAAAGAGTGATGCACTATGATCACTTGGGAATCGCCGACGTAATCGCGCGCGTCCAGAGCGACGTTAAGAACAAGCTGATTCCTGAGCCTGCGGCGCTGCTGCCGGTGCTGGATCAGATCTCGTCGGATTCGGAATTGATGGACATGTCGCGCCAGCGCGCTCGCGCCATCGCCGAAGAGATTCGCGAGAAGAGCTAGTTTTTTACTCAACTGTCCTGTAAATCACACTGTCCATCCTCGTAGATACCTGCCGCTGGCGTTCAACCTGGGGCCTTCGAATTCTGAAACGGTTCGTTGGTTGAAATTGCTTGACGAGGCAGGCTTGAAAGAGTGACCATGTCAGCAGTTGATGAATCGCCGTAAGTTTTTCGGCGCAGGGTGACCGTCGTTCTGCGATGTTCCCCGGGAGGTGCAAGATGCGACGTTCTTCCTTCGGTTTTTTCCTTCTGAGTCTTTCAATTTTAGTGCTGGCTATCGGGGCCGGACAGGCCTGTGCCTCGGATCTGAGCTACGCGAGGATTGTGCGGATCAGCCTGGTGAGCGGAGATGTTCAGGTTTCGCGTCCCGGCCATTCCGCATGGGAACCCGCAGCGCCGAATATGCCTGTGATGCAGGGCATGACCATCGGAACAAACAACGGTTATGCGGAAGTGCAATTCGAGGACGGCTCAACGGCATGGATTTCCGAAAACACTCTTGTGCAGTTTACTGAGCTTGCGCTCGCTGATGGCAGCCGCATCACCAAGCTTACGCTTGGCGAGGGCACTCTGAGCCTGATGACAGAACTCCATCGCGGTGACGCGTTCAGCGTGTCAACTTCCGCAGAAACGATGACCGTCGCCAAGAACAGCTTCTTCCGAATCGACTGTTTTCATGATGGCGCTTCCGTCAGTGTGTCGGCGGGCGAACTGCAGGTCACGTCTGCTGGCGTCGCACAAACCGTGAAAAAAGGGCAAACTCTCGCCTACGAATCGAAGCTGCAGACGGTTTCTCTCAAAGCGAATCCAAAACCCGATGACTGGGATCACTGGACAATCAATCGAGCGCGCGCTACGCAGGTCGAAACAGCACAATCTTCTTCGTACGTGACTTCTCCCTTTAGCTATGGCTTGGCGGACATGTCCGGCTACGGCAATTGGAATTATTTTGCGGGTTACGGTTATGGCTGGCAGCCGTACGGGATGGGAAGTTGCTGGATGCCATTTTCAAATGGAGGCTGGGACTTTTATCCCGGATTTGGCTGGACCTGGATCAGCGCGGAGCCGTGGGGCTGGGCTCCTTATCATTTCGGGAACTGGGATTACCTGCCGTATTCCGGCTGGACTTGGTTCCCATCGGATATGAGCTTCTGGGATCCTGCGCCCGTGAATTGGTATTCCATGGGGAATCAGGTGGGGTGGTGGCCGATGGCCTCTGGCTTCATGGGTTCTCCCGGATTGCAGTATCAGCAAATGGCGGATGGGTGCTCGGGCGGCGCCGGAGCGTACGGAGCTTACGCAACTGGAGCTACACGTATATTGTTCCGCTCGAACAGAGGGCCTATGTCTCGCGGCAGGACGCTCGCGCCACCGCGTTTGATGCTCATGACCAGCCAACTCGGTCGCGGTCACGAGATTACTCTTACGGCTCTGGACGAATCTTCTGGGCCGGAGGGGCTGCTTCACTCTCTTGAACCGGCGGAGAATGGGAAGCCTTCCCGCATTGCTTTTTCCGCGATGGCGGCGCAGTCGCCCAAGATGGTGGCACCGATGACGAGGGATGTGGCCAGCCTGCAGCGTTCCCTCGCCTCCGGTGTTGCGCCGGCGAAAGTCAGTTCCATGCTGCCGTCCATGGCATCGTCCAATGCACTGCACGCCGAGAGCGGAGTTTCCGTTCCGGCGATGCCAACTCACCGACCGAGCCCGATGATTTCTCGGACAAAGGGTTCTGGCGGGTCGGCGCGTGGCTCTTGGCCGGAGAGTTCAGGAGTGGCGCAAGGGTGGTCGGCACCGGCGCGAGCATCATCCCCATCTTCTGCTGGCGCTTCACACGGGAGCGGAAAACCGAACTAGCGACATGCCTGTTTGAGCGAGCGGTCGGCGGCGTGATTTCGCTGGAGTATTCCGCTATTGCACAATAATTCCGGCATAGCCGACAACGTCGTCGAGATCGCCTGTGATTTCTGCTGAAGTCGCGTAGCGAACAAGGCTAGCAGCCGTCGCGCCCAAATCACGCGCCGCCGTCAGCATGGCGACCGCAGGTCCATAACCGCACATCGAAATATCTTCGCGGCGAACAGTATCGTAGAGCGTACGGCCATCGAGTGACAAAATAGCGTCAATTGCTTTGCGGTCTTTCACACGGGTGATTGCGTCATTCTCGCGATGGTTCATATCAGAGCTCGCGACCATCATCACAGGATCTTTCTCGTTACTGATTGCTTTGGCCAGCGCGTGTCCCAGCGCCTCCAGGGCTTCGAATCTCTCCGCTCCGATCAGCACAGGCACAAATGTGAAATCTCCAGCGAGTTCGATCAGAAAGGGCAGCTGAACTTCCAGCGAATGCTCCGGAGCATGCGCGAGGGAATCCTCGCGAAGCGCCGGGAAGAGCTTCTTGAGTTCTGCGGCCAGCGCGTCGTCCACTTTGGCCTGGCCAAGCGGGGTGTCCCATGATCCTTGGGAGAGAATGGCGAGGCGCTCACCCTGCGGGTAATGGCGCGGGCCGAGCAGAAAGAAACGCGTCGGCAGATCTAACCGGGCGTAAACAGCGCCGGCTACTTTTCCAGAATAGACATATCCGGCATGAGGCACGATGCAGCCGATGGCAGGGGTTTTGGTCGAAGCGTCCCGCGTAAATTCAAGGATCTGGTTTTTCAAACGAAGCGGATCGGAGGGATAAAAGCGTCCAGCAACGGCGGGAGGGCGAATCATGGCAAATCTTCTAACGGGAACGCCAGTTATTCTTTTTCAGTAAGCTTTTGACGCCTTGCCTTTTATGCTCTCCGCTTCCGGAGAGCCATGTTTGAAGCGAATCGTCACCATATCGCCAGGCTGATATCCGCCGCGCGCAATCAAACTTTGCAGTTTCTTGTTCAGATCCGACGAAAACGTAAAGGTTCGGACCACGTAGGAATTTTTGGGGTCGCGGACGATGATGGAAACGGTATTCATCCGCACCACTTCGCCCTTGAACGTGTCTATCTTGACCTTGGCTGACTTCGTGGTCTTGGCCTTCAGAGTCACGGGGCTGGTGGTGGTTTCCTGAGCAGCCGCGGGAGACGGCGCAAAAAAACCGGCGAACATCAGGATTGAAAATGCAGGAACCAGGAATTTACGATTCATCGTCGATTGAAATCTTGAGCGATTTCAAAAACTTGATATCCTGCTGAGTTATTTCCACTTTCGCGTCTGCAGTCTGTTCGTCGATGGCTTCCTCGTCCACGCGAATATGCAGGGCCTCCAAAAAACGCCGATCGGTGCTTGTCATGCGTTCGTCTTGCGCCTGCCGCTGCGCCAATCCAATGGTGGCGTCGAGTTTCAATACAATGTCGTAGCCTGCGGCCCGCACGTTGGCGATTGCCTCTGCGATCTTGTCTGAATCAGCCACGGAATCATTGATGGCATGTCCCAGTTCGCGAAGCAAAGCCTTAAGATGGTCATCGAGACGCACTGTATACCTCCTAGCCCTGACTCAATTTTAGGTCGCAGTCGCGGAAGATACAAGTGCTGGTGTAACAGACGTCAACTCGCTTCGCAATGTAATAGAATAAGCGCATGAATTCGATCGGAGGGCCGAACTGGTTCCTGGCTGCCTGGCGCGCAGGCATCACTATGGTGCGCGTTTTCTGGAAACTCCTCCGGCAGCTGTTTCACGAAACGGCGGGCGCGCTTTTCGGAATTTTTGCAATTTACGCAGGCTCGGCCTCATGGAAGCAAATTCATCGACCGGGCGGAGAATGGATTGCGGCGTTTGCGGCGGCATATGCGGGGATGATGGCATTTTTCTGCATCGGTTCTTTTCGCCGAGCGCGCCGCGTACGCTAGGTCGTTAGCAAATGCCCTTCTAAGTCAAATGTCCGACCAGACGGCAAAAACAGAAGAAGCCAATAAGACAAAACTCGCAGCTGCGCACCCGCTCAGCAGCGCAGCAATCGGCGCGGAGCAGATCTCAGATGTCGACGCAGACCGCGATATCGGCTTTCCAGGGGGATTTCCCTTTACTCGCGGAATTTATCCCACAATGTATCGCGGCCGTTTGTGGACCATGCGGCAGTATGCTGGTTTTGGCACGGCCGTGGAATCGAACCGGCGGTATCGTTATCTGCTCTCACAGGGGCAAACGGGCCTCTCAGTAGCGTTCGATCTTCCCACACAAATCGGAATGGATTCCGATCACGAGCTTGCGCTCGGGGAAGTGGGCAAGGTCGGCGTCGCGATTGATTCACTGGAGGATATGGAAACGCTTTTTGAGGGAATCCCGCTTGACGGTGTTTCCACCTCCATGACGATTAATTCCACCGCTGCAATTCTGCTGGCTTTGTATGTTGCCGTCGCGAAAAAGCAAAAGGCAAATCTGCGGCGCCTGTCGGGAACTGTGCAAAACGATATTCTCAAGGAATATATCGCGCGCGGTACTTACATCTATCCCATCCAGCCGGCCATGCGCATCGTCACAGATATTTTCGCCTGGTGCCGGGCCGAGCTTCCCAATTGGAACGCGATCTCCATCTCGGGTTATCACATTCGCGAGGCGGGCTCGACGGTGGTTCAGGAAGTTGCCTTCACGCTCGCAAACGCCATCGCTTACGTCGATGCAGCGATTCGCGCAGGCCTTCACGTGGATGATATTGCTCCGCAGATTTCATTTTTTTTCAATTCGCACAATGGCCTGCTCGACGAAGTGGCGAAATTTCGCGCTGCCCGCCGCCTGTGGGCGCGAATTATGCGAGACCGTTTCGGGGCGAAGCAGGAACGATCCATGTTGCTGCGGTTCCACGCGCAGACGGGAGGCTCGACTCTGACTGCACAACAGCCCGAGAACAACCTCGTGCGTGTGGCGCTTCAGGCGATCGCAGCGGTCCTGGGCGGGTGCCAGTCGCTGCACACCAACAGTCTCGATGAAGCGCTCGCGCTGCCAACCGAACAATCGGCATTGCTGGCATTGCGCACACAGCAAATCATTGCGGCGGAAACGGGCGTGACGAACACGATCGATCCATTCGCCGGCTCATACGCAATTGAGTATCAAACGAATCAGATTGAGCGCGGCGCTTCTGCGTATATCGATAAGATCGACTCTCTCGGCGGAATGCTGCAAGCCATTGAAGCCGGTTTTATCCAGGCAGAGATTCAACAGGCGGCCTATGAATATCAGCGAGCCGTCGAACGAGGAGAAACGATTGTCGTCGGCGTGAATCGCTTTACGGAGGACGAACCCCGTCAGATTCCCACGCTGCAAATCGACCCCGCAGTCGAGCGCTCGCAGCTTTCGCGATTGCAGGCGCTGCGAAAGCGCAGAGACAGCGCGAGAGTGAAATCTGCGCTGGAGGAAATCGACAGGCACGCGCGTTCCAGCGACAATCTGATGCCCGCCATTCTTGCTGCGGTCGAATCTTATGCTACAGTAGGCGAAATCTCCGACACGCTTCGTCAGGCGTTTGGGGAGTACCAGGAGTCGGTGGTTATTTAATACTGCTTCCGTGTCAAAGCCTACAAAGCTGATCCTCGCGTCGACGTCGCCGCGGCGGGCGGAGATTTTGCGCAACGCCGGGTTCGATTTCGAAGTCTTTCCATCCTCAATCGATGAATCGCGGTCCCCTCGAGAAGCGGCGCCTGTCTACGTGTGGCGCGTGGCCGAACTGAAAGCCCGGACGGCCATAAGCCGGCTGCGTGCAAACAGTCATAAGGACTGCAACGCGATCGTGGCGGCGGACACCGTTGTCGTTGTCGACGGAGACGTACTCGGGAAACCAAGATCGGAGGACGATGCCCGGAGAATGCTTCGCCGTCTAAGCGGCAAATGGCATGAGGTGTTCACTGGGCTGGCTGTTCTCGTCAGACAGTCCCAGCGAACGATTGTTGTAGTGGAAAAGACGCGAGTGGAATTTGCACAGCTCTCAGCAAGCGAAATCGACGAATACATTCGAAGCGAAGAGCCGCTTGACAAGGCAGGTGCGTACGCAATTCAAGGGCGAGGAGGGAAATTCATTCTGCGCATCGAGGGCTGCTACTTTAACGTGATGGGGCTTCCGCTGGCGCGTTTGCACGCAATCCTGCGTGAATTGAACTTGTAGTAATGGAGGTCTTGCCCCAGACAGCGAGAAGTAAGGATATGAATTAGCCCGTTACTTCTTGGGCTCAGCAGGTGGCGCGGTCGTCGCAGCCGGTGGAGGAGCGGGACTTGGCTCGTCGCGCATTCCCTGCTTGAATTCCTTTATGCCGCTGCCGATTCCTCGCATCATTTCAGGAATTTTCTTGCCTCCGAAGAGAACCAGCACAACCAAGACAACAATTAAAATGTCCATCGGCGAATCGAAAATCGCCACGAGGTTTATCGCATGATGCCACATATTTCGCCGCCTTTCCGACTTTGGGCGCTTCTCTAGCCCATTGACTGCCTGTCGGGTGTAGTTCCTCTAGAGTATAACACGGTCATCCCCGGAGCGCCGCGTCAAACCCGTCCGGTCCATATATTCCAGCAACGGGATGGCATGCTTGCGGCTTACGCCGGCCAATTCCTTAAAAGCTGCAATCGGCAGTCGCTGGCCGTGTTCTCGTTTATATGCGGAGAGAAGCGCGGTCAGTTTTTGCAACGCCGATGCGTGAAATATCAACTCTTCGGTGACTTTCACAAGTGTCTTTTCGCGAATCAGCATCTGCAGCAGCTTGCTCGCTCGCGCGGAGTCGAGATCAATTCTTCCGAATACTTCAACGGTGGATGGCGCAACCAGGCCAGCACGCTCAAACTCCTGCTCGATCTGTTTTTTCACTCTTGATTCTTGCTCGGATAAAAGGACCTGATGGTTCGTGTGTTGCACAATGTCCCCGGAGACAGCGATTTCATGGCGATGAATAAGGTCTTCCAGAGCGGCACGAAAAACCTCGAGTCGCAAACGAGGCGCCGCGCGACCGCGCAATTCCTGGCTGGCAATTCCGGGAACAAGCGGATTGGCTGCATGAAAATGCTCCACATGTTGCTGGATTTGACGCACCAGAGCATTCATACTTGCCGACGAAATCGCGATCCACGGCCGCTGCGACACGACGCGGATTTTGGCTGCTTCGCTTAGCTTTCGCGCGGTCTCGCGCACCTCACTTTCCAGCCATCCCGTGCGGGCGACTGCTTCCGCGAGATCCAGGCCATTTTCCTCTGCGGCAACAATCGCGTATAGCACCTCGTCAGGAGTCCCGGCTTCGAGGACAGCCAGTCGCTCGAGTCGCCCAGTGTCGCGCTTCTTGTATCGAGGCGCGAGCGCGTCCAGTACGACTCCTCCGCCGATGGTGACCACGGGAGAAAACTGGCGGATGATGAAATGATCGCCGGGAAGAAGATGAACCGGCGCATCCAGCCGAAGCTGCGCCATCGCGCTTTCGCCCGGCGCGACTTGCTGTGCATCCAGCAAACTCATCTGTGCGATTCTTTCGGCGGCACCGCAATGGAAATGAACTCGGGACCGCGCCTTCAAGGCCCGCGCGGACTTGAGGAGTGTTATGCGCGCGTCCAGACGTTCCGTCGAGCGAAACACGCCCGCCGGCACGACCGTCATTCCACGCTCGATTTCTGGCACTTCCATATCGGCAACATTAACTGCGGTTCGCTGCCCTGCGGCGGCTCGCCTGACGCTGCTTCCAGCGGAATGCAATCCGCGAACGCGCGATTTTTTCCCTCCGGGAAGTAATTCGATTTCCTGATCCAGCGTCAGCGTTCCGGAAATCAATGTGCCGGTCACGACGGTTCCGAAACCTTGGATTGTGAATACGCGGTCGACCGGAAGGCGTGCATGGCGAGACGCGTCTTTTTGCGGAGTCGCTTGAGCAATACGTCGCAGCTCGCTTTTCAGTTCGTTGACTCCCGCGCCTGTGCGCGCGCTCACTGCGATGATGGGAGCCCCATCCAGGAATGAGCCTCGCGTGAACTCCTCCATCTCCAGCTTGACGAGTTCCAGCGTTTCGGAGTCCACCAGATCGCTCTTCGTGATCACCGTCAAGCCTTGCTGTATTCCCAACAGACGGCAGATCTCGAAATGCTCCCGGGTCTGAGGCATCACGGATTCATCTGCTGCGATCACGAGCAACACAATGTCGATTCCACCCGCGCCTGCCAGCATGTTCCGAACGAACTTTTCGTGGCCTGGCACGTCGACGAAGCCCAGTTTCACGTCATCCAAATCAAGAAACGCGTATCCCAGATCGATGGTAATTCCACGGCGCTTTTCCTCCTCAAGCCGATCGGGATGCGTGCCTGTGAGCGCTTCCACCAGCGCGGATTTTCCGTGATCGATGTGTCCAGCGGTCCCAACGATGACGTGTTTTGCCAATATTCGCCTTCCCTATACTGGATGCGGAGAAAACAGATGTGATGCTAACCCGACTATGTGAGGTAGCGAAGAATGGATTTTACGCGTGGGGATGCGCTTTGCCGTAGACGCTGGTCAGCTGCTCAATCGTCGCGTGGGTGTATCGCTGCGTCGACGAAAGCGAAGCGTGGCCTAACAGTTCTTGAATGGTGCGAAGATCCGCACCGTCGGCCAGCAAGTGGGTGGCAAAAGCATGCCGCAACGAATGCGGGTGCAGGTCAAGATTTTGCGTCAGCAGCCTCGAATACTTTCGAACCACGTTGAACACCGCGCGATTCGTCAATCGGCCACCGCGCTGGTTCAAAAATACGGCTTGATTCCGTCCGGATTTGTTCCGTTTCACAATGTTCTGCCTTAAGGGCCAGTATTGCTCCAGCGCCTCCCGTGCTTTTTTGCCGTAAGGGACAACCCTTTCCTTGCGCCTCTTGCCATAGACATAAATTGTTTCCTCGCCCGCGTCGATGCTGGACATGTTAAGCCCTGTGAGTTCACTCACACGCAAACCGCAACCATAGAGAACTTCCAGAATCGCACGATCACGCACTGTTCTGTCGTTCGCTGCGGAAGTTCTGCTTGTAGCTTTGCGATGCAAGGGTTTCCGCTGCAGCATCGCCTGCGCAACGTTCTCCGAGACCATTGAATCCAGCAGATTCTTCATTTCCTCCGGTGTCGAAACCTGAGGCACGCGCTTCGGCAGCTTGGGACGCGAAACGAGAGCGGCAGGGTCCTTTTTCAACGCATGCTCCCGCACACAATAGCGAAAGAACGAGCGTATGGCGGCCAGTTTTCGCGCAATCGACGATTTCTGAAGTCCCCTGTCATATAGATCATTCACAAATTCGCGCACCGCCAGGTGATCAATCGCTTCCAGCGCCATGGGAGTCTCACCGGGGGGAGTGAGATAGCCGAGAAACTGCTCCAGATCTACCTTGTAATTTTCAGTTGTCTTTGACGAGGCGTTCCGGACGTACTTCAGATAGTGCAGAAACTTCGTAATCGCTGCTTCGATGGTAACCATGGCAGCGTGCGCTACGTCTTGGTCACGACGGCGACCGGCTCATTGCTTTCGGCGGGCGTTTCTTCCTGTGCCTGAACTTCCCAATCGCAGCCTTCCTTGAGGCACGACCGAAAAACCCCCTGTTTCGTCCTTTTCATCACAATAAACGGAGCACCGCACTTAGGACACGGTTCGGCAATCGGTTCGTATGGTGTGGTGAAATCGCAATCCGGATAGCGGCTGCAGCCGTAGAAAATCCTTCCACGCCCCCGGCCTTTCGCCGTTCCGCGGCGGACGAATTCTCCTTCGCTGCACTTTGGGCACTTTATGCCGAGAGTGATCGGGCGCGTGTACTTGCACTTCGGATATTTCGAACATCCGATGAACTCTCCAAAGCGACCGTGGCGCTTCAGCAGTTGCTCACCGCATTGCGGGCATTTCTCATCCAGAGGCTCGTCCGGCTGGCGGGCTTTTCGAGTGCCTGCGGCCAGACGCCGCGTTGTCTTGCAATCGGGATATCCGGAGCACGCCAGAAACGCGCCAAAGCGTCCGCGCTTGATCACCATTTCGCGTCCACAATTGTGGCAATACTCGACCGTGTTTGCGCCTTCGACTTCTTCGCTCGCGTCCGCGATGTCGCGGATGTAGTCGCAATCCGGATAACGTTCGCATCCGAGGAAAAAACCATGCCGGCTGATGCGTTCCAGAAGCTTCCCCCTGCCACATTTCGGACAGACTTCCTCGGTAGGAATGCCGG
>JASHYE010000264.1 GCA_030043155.1 Candidatus Acidiferrales bacterium
TTCATCTGCTGCGATCACGAGCAACACAATGTCGATTCCACCCGCGCCTGCCAGCATGTTTCGAACGAACTTTTCGTGGCCTGGCACGTCGACGAAGCCCAGTTTCACGTCATCCAAGTCAAGAAACGCGTATCCCAGATCGATGGTAATTCCACGGCGCTTCTCCTCCTCGAGCCGATCAGGATGCGTGCCTGTGAGCGCCTCCACCAGGGCGGATTTTCCGTGATCGATGTGTCCAGCGGTCCCGACAATGACGTGTTTTGCCAATGTTCGCCTTTCACGTACTGGATGCGGAAAAAGCAGATGTGATGCTAACCCGACCGCCTTGGGGTAACGAAGAAGGGATTTTACGCGTGCGGATGCGCTTTGCCGTAGACGCTGGTCAGCTGTTGAATCGTCGCATGGGTGTATCGTTGCGTCGAGGAAAGCGACGCATGGCCTAATAGTTCTTGTATGGTGCGAAGATCGGCGCCGTCGGCCAGCAAGTGGGTGGCAAAGGCATGCCGCAACGAATGCGGGTGCAGATCCAGATTTTGCGTAAGCAGCCTCGAATATTTTCGAACTATATTGAACACCGCGCGATTCGTCAGCCGGCCACCGCGCTGGTTCAGAAATACCGCTTGATTCCGTGCGGATTTACTGCGTTTCACAATGTTCTGCCTTAGCGGCCAGTATTGCTCCAGCGCCTCCCGTACCTTTTTCCCATAAGGCACAACGCGTTCCTTGCGCCTTTTACCATAGACATAAATTGTTTCCTCGCCCGCGTCGATACTGGACATGTTGAGCCCAGTGAGTTCACTCACACGCAAACCGCAACCATAGAGAACTTCCAGAATCGCACGGTCGCGCACCGTTCTATCGTTGGCCGCCGAATTTATACTTGTGGCTTTGCGATGCAAACGCTTCCGTTGGGACATTGCCTGCGCAACATTCTCGGAGATCATGGAATCCAGCAGATTCTTCATTTCTTCCGGCGTGGAAACCTGCGGCACGCGTTTCGGCAGCTTGGGACGCGAAACAAGAGCGGCAGGATCTTTCTTTAACGCATGCTCCCGTACACAATAGCGAAAGAAAGAGCGTATGGCTGCCAGTTTTCGCGCAATCGACGATTTCTGAAGCCCGCGGTCATATAGATCGCTTACAAATTCGCGCACAACCAGGTGATCAATCGCTTCCAGCGCCATGGGCGCCTCACCGGGAGGAGTGAGATAGCCGAGAAACTGCTCCAGATCTATTTTGTAGTTCTCAGTTGTCTTTGACGAAGCGTTCCGGACGTACTTCAGGTAGTGAAGAAACTTTGTAATTGCTGCTTCGATGGTGACCATGGCAGCGTGCGCTACGTCTTGGTCACAACCGCGACCGGCTCACTGCTTTCGGCGGGTGTTTCTTCCTGTACCTGGACTTCCCAATCGCATCCTTCTTTGAGGCACGATCGAAAAACTCCCTGCTTCGTCCTTTTCAGCACAATAAAGTGAGCGCCGCACTTAGGGCACGGTTCGGCAATCGGTTCGTATGGTGTGGTGAAATCGCAATCCGGATAGCGGCTGCAGCCGTAGAAAATCCTTCCACGTCCTCGGCCTTTCGCCGTTCCACGGCGCACAAATTCTCCCTCGCTGCACTTCGGGCACTTTATGCCGAGAGTGATTGGGCGCGTGTACTTGCACTTAGGATATTTCGAGCAACCGATAAACTCTCCAAAGCGGCCGTGGCGTTTCAGCAGTTGCTCTCCGCATTGCGGGCACTTTTCATCCAGAGGCTCGTCCGGCTGTCGCGCTTTTCGGGTGCCTGCGGCCAGACGCCGCGTTGTCTTGCAATCGGGATATCCGGAGCACGCCAGAAATGCGCCAAAGCGCCCGCGCTTGATCACCATTTCGCGTCCGCAGTTGTGGCAGTACTCGACCGTATTAGCGCCTTCGACTTCTTCACTGGCATCCGCGATGTCGCGGATGTAGTCACAATCCGGATAACGTTCGCATCCGAGGAAAAAGCCATGCCGGCTGATGCGCTCCAGAAGCTTTCCCTTCCCGCATTTGGGACAAATCTCATCGGTAGGAATGCCGGCTTTGTAAGACTCCATTTCACCTTCGGCTTTTTCCAGGTCGTCCTCAAAATGCTTCCAGAACACTTTGACTGATTTTCGCCACGGAAGTTTTCCTTCTTCGATTTCGTCGAGTTCATCCTCCAGCCGTGCCGTGAAACCCACATCAAAAATATCTTCGAAGCTTTTGACCAGCAGGTCGCTGACTTTTTCTCCGAGCAGAGTTGGCGTGAATCGTCCCTGATCTTTGGTGACGTATTCGCGCTCCACGATCGTTGAAATAATCGCGGCGTAGGTGGAAGGTCGCCCGATGCCTTTATCCTCGAGCTCCTTGACTAGAGTCGCTTCGGTGTAACGCGGCGGCGGTTCGGTGAAGTGCTGCTCCGGCCGCATCTTTTCGAGCCGCAGCTTTTCGCCTTCCGAAACGCGCGGGAGCGTGCGTCCTTCGGCGTCCGAATCATCTTCCACGGGAGCCGCAGCGCCAGCCGCGTCCGTGGATTCTCCCTTGTCCTCATCCTCACGCGACGCGGAGTAGGCCGCGAGATAGCCATCGAACTTCATCACCGAGCCGCTCGCTCGGAAGGTGTAATCCCCGGCGGCAATGTCGATCGTTGTTTGGTCAAAAACCGCGGGAACCATCTGCGAACCCACGAACCGCTGCCAGATTAGCTGGTACAGCTTGAACATATCTTCGTCCAGGAAGCGTTTCACATCCTCAGGCGAGCGTGTTACGTCGGTGGGACGGATTGCCTCGTGCGCTTCCTGCGCCTGCTTCTTGGATTTGAAGAAGTTCGGCTTCTCCGGGAGATAATTTGCGCCATAACTGGAACTCACAAATTCGCGTACCTGTGCAATGGCATCGCTCGACACGTTGACGGAGTCGGTTCGCATATACGTGATCAGCGCAACTGAACCCTCATCTCCCAGATCGACGCCCTCATACAGGCGCTGCGCGAGCGTCATTGTCCGCTTGGCGGAGAAGCGCAGGCGGTTGTAGGAAGCCTGCTGGAGCTTGGAAGTCGTGAACGGCGGAGGAGCCCAGCGCCGCTTTTCTTTCTGCGTGACGCTCGAAACTTGCCAAGAGGCTCGCTCGACCGAGTCGACAATCTCCTTGGCTTTTTCCTCGTTGGATACTTCGATTTCTTCGCCCTTATAGCGCCACAGTTTTGCTTCAAACGCGGGCTTTTCGGCGCCCTCAAGCAACGCATGAATCGTCCAATATTCTTTGGGATTGAATGCGCGGATTTCGCGTTCTCTCTCGACGATCAGGCGCAGCGCCACGGTCTGCACTCGGCCAGCCGAAAGGCCGCGCCGGACTTTGTCCCAGAGCAGCGGCGAAATTTTGTAGCCGACCAGCCGATCGAGCACGCGGCGGGCTTGCTGGGCATCGACAAGATTCGTGTTCAGCGTGCCGGCGTGTTCAAACGAAGCCTTAATCGCTTTCGGCGTGATTTCGTGGAACATAACCCGGAATACTTTTCGCCGATCCACTTTATTTCGGCTGGACCTGACCTTCTTACCCTCCGCCTTCTTGGTCTTCTTCGGAGCCTTGCCATTGCCGTTTGTATTCTCTTCCGGCTCGACGGCGATTTCCGTTCCGGTAAGGAATTCAACCAGATGTGCGCCAATGGCTTCGCCTTCGCGATCCGGGTCGGTCGCAACATAGATCGCATCCGCTTCCTTGCCCAGCTTTTTCAGCTCATTGAGAATTTTGGATTTTCCGGGGAGGACCGTGTATGTTGGTTCGAAGTCCTTCTCTACGGCTATGCCCAATTCCTTTTTGGGCAAATCCTTCACGTGGCCGTATGACGCGCGCACAGCGTAGTTCCGGCCTAGATATTTATTGATCGTTTTCGCTTTGGCCGGCGATTCCACGATCACCAAAGAACGAGCCATATTCCTGAAATCTTCCTTCCGCTCTCGCTGCCTTGCGACTCAGAGCATCACTTTCAAAAATTGCTTTCCTGGCAGCTGTTGCACAAGACCTTTCATTTCCAATTCAAAAAGCGCCGAAAGCACTTCCGAAGAGTTCATCTTCGACTCTTCAACAAGTTGATCCACGTGCTTCGATGTGTCCACGGCCAACAGGGCATAAAGCGTCTTTTCCGCTGGCGCGAGACCCCCTTCAACAAGCGATGCCCGCTCGTCGCCGTTCGTTGTCTCTACTGGCAGCAGCTCGGCGCGCACCGATGTCGGCAACTCCTCCACAACGTCTTCCCAGCTGGCCACCAGCTTCGCCCCCTGCTTGATCAACTGATGTGGCCCAAAGCTTGCCGGCTGAGTTGCGTTCCCCGGGACGGCGAAGACCTCACGTCCCGAGTCCATGGCCAGCCTGGCCGTAATCAGCGAGCCCGAGTACTGCGCCCCTTCCACCACCACCACTCCGCGCGCCATTCCCGCAATAATTCTGTTCCGTATCGGGAAATTCTGCGGGGCCGGAAACGTTCCCATAGGGAACTCCGATATAATCGCCCCTCGCTCCTCGATTTCAGCAAAAATCTTTCGGTTCTCTTTCGGATAAATAACGTCTGCTCCGCAGCCAAGCACCCCCACCGTAGCCCCTTGTACTGAACCCAAAGCTCCTTTGTGCGCGGTCGCGTCGATTCCACGTGCCAGTCCGCTCACAATGACCAAGCCTCGCGCCGCCAAATCACGCGCAAGCCTCTGCGCCATTTGATTCCCGTAAGGTGTAGGGCGTCGCGTGCCAACAATCGCAATCGCGTGGCGATTCAGAAGCTCCGCGTTTCCTTTGACATACAGAAGCGGCGGCGGATCATAGATCTCGCGCAGCGTCTGGGGATACATGGGTTCGTCCCACGTAAGCAGCCGGCATTTTGCTGTTTCGGCCTGGGCGAGTTGCTTCGCCGCCGCGCTCATCGAGTGGCGCGAAACGATAGCCTGAGCCACCGCTGCAGGAATCTGCGCTTCCAAGGCTGTCAGCGAAGCATGGAAGATCGCCTCTGGACTGCCAAATTCACGAAGCAGCTTGCCCGTAAGACGCGCACCCAAGCCAGGTGTGAGCGCGAGCGCCAACCATCCCAAGTATTGGTCTGGACCCATTGGCCTTGATTATCCGCGCGTGAGGGTACGCAGGCTGCGGCGCTGTTGTCAAGTCAGGAACTGCCAATTATGTTAACAGACTTATTCCCAGCCGTCATCTCCAATGGGATCGCCCGCGGGCGGCGCAGGCGGATGCGCCAGATGAACCGCCGCCGGATTCTTCTCAAAAGCATCAATTTCGTGCGCTGCATAGAAGAGCTCCGCCTGTCGGCTGTCGCCCGATGACATCTGAAGCTGACCTTCCATCCACTTTTTCAGTTGTTCGAGCTTCAGCAGCGCAATCGCGCGCGTTTGCGGCGCGGCCTGGGGATCGGCGGCGAGAGAAATCATATTGTCGAGCACAACCGCATTCACGCTTTGCTGGACTTCTCCGTCGTATCCGCTCTCCTGAGATTTTTTCCATGTGGCGTTTAGCACATCGTCCACAAGCTCGCTAAACCCGGGATAACTCGCGTCGCGCGCGTGGTATTCAATCATGCGTTGGTCGCGATTTGGCTCAAACAGCAGGCTTGAGATGATTTCCGTCGCCGCTTCCGCGGGAGCCAGTGAATCGAATGCCGGAGAGGTGCGCCGCGCGAAATTTTCCTGGGAAGAATCGTATTCTGGCGGACGTGGCGGGATCTGTTTCAACAGCGACTCCGGGAGCGCAAGCACCGACGGCTGCAGGGTATCCAAAACAGCTGCAATTGCGGCGCGCTGCTCATCTCCGGGAACGATCTCAGGCCCTCCCTGCGCACCGCCGCGCAGATCGAACGAATAATTCAAGCCCCCGATCATCTTCGAGACTGCGCTCACTTGATAGCGGTGATAGAGATAAATCGGCACGAGAACGTCTTCCAGAGTTGCCATCGGAGCATCCGGCCGTATCGCGTCCTGCGAAAATCGCTTCAGCGCAGCGGCGCGAACGGCCATCACCTGCTTCAAGCCGTCAAGATCATTGCTTCCTACATCCCAAAGGTGTGCAACCGGGCTAGCTGACCCAAGCGGGCGTGCGTCCTGGTCGGTCAGATAGAGTTGGCCCTTGGAAAACGCGTCGTCCAGAATTTTATCGAGCGCCTGTCGCTCATTCGTGCCGTCTGGAAATTGGCGATAACCATAGTTGATCGCGACCTTGTCCCATGTGCCGATGCCAGTTGCGTATGCGCCAGAAACGTCCGGCGCTCCATCCGCGCCAATTGTGACCAGTGGCGCGGGATAATCCATCACCGAACTGCGGTTCACGATGCTGCCTGCGAAATTGTGCATCAATCCCAGCGTGTGGCCCGTCTCGTGCGCGGCTAACTGGCGGATGCGCGCGAGCGCCATTTCGTTCGCCTTACGCAATGCGCCGGGATCGTTTCCGAAAGGATCGAGCAGCCCTCGCGCAATCAGAAACACCTGCCTCACGCGCAGCGCGTCCAGATTCACGTGCCCATTGATGATTTCGCCCGTTCTCGGATCCGCAATTGCCGAGCCATACGACCATCCGCGCGTGAACCGCGGCACCCACTCAATCACGTTGTAGCGAACATCCATCGGATCCACGCCTTCGGGCAGCAGCTTCACCTGAAATGCATCCTTGAAGCCTGCCGCCGTGAAAGCTTGATTCCACCAGCTCGCCCCTTCCATCAGCGCAGACCGCAATGGCTCCGGTACGCGCGGTCTACGTAATAAACAAGCGGCTGGACAGCCTCACTCAGCGCTGCCGACGGATCTTTCTTTTCGAGACGCCAGTGAACGATATAGCGCTTGTGAATCGACTCGTCTACCGGAGTCGCGAAGTCCATGTACTGCATCGCGAAAAATCCCGAGCGCGGGTCGTATTCGCGCATATGAAACCCCGGCGGCGGTGCTTGAACGAAAGAATGGTGGGTATGCACTGTGATGGAC
>JASHYE010000265.1 GCA_030043155.1 Candidatus Acidiferrales bacterium
GGCCGCGCCCCAGAAAATCAGGAACAACAGACTAATATAGCCGTTGATGGTGAAAAACGCAGCATTGATTTTGCTGAGGTCGTTGGGTTTGACAAGTGAATGCTCGTAGGCGAGCAGCGCCGCGACCACGACGATTCCGGCCCAGGCAGGCCACGCGAGAGCGAAGCTCCAGGCGAGCCAGGCGAGCAGCAAAACCATCAGGACGTGCATGACACGCGCGATGCCGAGGGCGCCGGCGACGCCGAAGCGTTTTGGAATGGAGTAGAGGCCTGCGCGCTTGTCGAATTCAACGTCCTGACAAGCGTAGAGCACGTCGAAACCGCCGACCCACAACGTGACCGCGGCGCAGAGGATGAGAATGCGCGCGTCGAGCGAGCCGCGCACGGCGATCCATGCGGCGGCGGGAGAGATGCCGAGGCAAAATCCGAGGACGATGTGCGACCAGGCGGTGAACCGCTTGGTATAGGAGTAGAGAAAGAGAATCGCAAGGGCGACGGGAGAAAGTTCGAGTGCGAGGCGATTGAGTTGCCACGCGGCGACGACGAGCACAGCGGCGGAAACAAGAGTGAAAATCCAGGCGAAGCGCATGGAAACTTCTCCCTTGGGCAAAGCGCGATTTTGCGTGCGGGGATTCGCGGCGTCGTAGCGCACGTCGGCGATGCGGTTCATGGTCATGGCAGCGGAGCGCGCGCCGACCATGGCGACGACGATCCAACAGATTTGCCAAGCGATGGTGCGCGGCGAAGGCCATGCGGCACGCCCGGCACGTTCAGCGAGGAGAGCAGCGACCAGTGCAAACGGAAGGGCGAAGACGGAGTGCTCGAACTTGATCATTTCGAGCACGGTGCCAATGCGGCTGTGACCGCGCGCTTGCGGTGAGTTGAGATGGGCGTCGCGGAGTTCAGTTGCCATGCTTGCCGCCCTGCCAGCGATACTGATCTTCCTGCGCAAGATCGAGATGCGCGAGGACGCGATAGACGAATTGCTCGACCATTTCGTCGATGGACTTGGGCGCGTAGTAAAACGCGGGCGTCGCGGGCATGACGATGGCGCCCGCGTCGTGAACTCGCAGCATGTTTTCGATGTGGATACGGTTGAGAGGCGTTTCACGGAGGCAGAGGACGAGTTTGCGGCGCTCCTTCAAGCAGACATCCGCGGCGCGAGTGAGCAAGTCGTTGCTGATGCCTGAAGCGATGGTGCCAAGAGCGCCAGCAGAGCAAGGGATGATGACCATGGCGTCGACGGCAGCGCTGCCGGAAGCGATGGACGCGCCAATGTCTTTGTTCGGTAGGCATGCGAATTTTTTGGCGAGCGTTTTGGTGAGAAGCGGCGCGAGTTTTTTTGCGTCCTGCGCAACGATGCCGAGTTCGGTCGATATGAGGCGCAGACCGGCGTCGCTGGCGACGACGTAAACGCGGGAGACGCGCGAATCAGCGTCGAGGGCGCGGAGTATGGCTTGCGCGTAGATTGCGCCGCTCGCGCCCGTGATTCCTACGGTGATGGTCTTGCGTTCCGAGGTCATTGTGAATCGTTGGCGGGATTATAATTAAGAATATAAATCCCTTTCTTTCTAGGTTTCATTGGCATTATGATCTGCGCTATTCTATCAATATAATAGGGAGAATTTTTATGCCCGATCGGAAGCAGTTTCAAAACGTTGAGCCTGCAGATCCGGAACTACTCCGGTTGCTGGAAGCCTCTCGCGAAAAGTCTGCGACGGAAGAGGAGTTGCACGAGCAAAGAATCAGTTTTGCATTCGGCAACGCATTGAATTCAGAGGCAATAACGAAGGATAGTGTACGGAACGCATCTCGCAAGATTAGCTTGCGCTAACCCTCCTCCTCATCGTGTCGGTTCGCGAGAAAGACAATCCGAAGCTCTTTACCAGAATCCAAGAGCAGAACCTGCTCAGGCAATATGATCTGTTGTCCAACTGCATTGAAATTGGCTTAGAAAAAGGAATTGAAGCATTTGATAAGTACACTTTGTGGGCGCTGAATTATGCCGCGGTCTCCAATATTTCTCAATTCGGAGGCCGATATCGCGAAGAGCCAATCTACGTAGGAAACCATATACCACCGCACTTCAAGGAAGTTCCAAATCAGATGGACCGGTTCTTTTCGGTGATACACGAAAACTGGACCGTTATTGATGACCCGACCACGCTGCCAGCGTACGCTTTATGGAGATTGAACTGGATACACCCGTTTGTCGAGGGCAATGGGAGAACAGCAAGAGCGGCTTGTTACTATCTTATTTGTTTGCGCCAGGGACGTATGCTTGGGGGCAGAAAGACTGTTCCCGAACGCATTCGGGAGAATCGAGAACCTTAATTATGCAGCCCTCCGTGCAGCTGACCAGGCGTGGGAGCAAGGTCACTTCAATGTTTCACAGCTAGCAAGGTATCTTGGGACTTTGCTTAAAGCCCAACTGGCCGAAAATACTCCCTCCTCATCATCCGGACAGACTACCTCTTGAGCACCACACCATGAACGCAGAAGACATACGCGAATTGGTGGAGGCGCTGCAAAAAGGCAGCGTCTCGTGCGAGGAGGCGGTCGAGCGGCTGAAGAATCTGCCATTCGAGGACTTGGGATTCGCGAAGATTGGCCACCACCGCGCGCTGCGGCAAGGCTATCCCGAAGTGATTTTTGCGCGCGGAAAATCGCCGAAGCAAGTGGCGGAGATTGCGCGCGGCATGCTGCGCGCGAAATCTTCACACAATGTCTTGATCACGCGCGCGGATGCGAAGACCTACGCGCTGGTGCGGCGGCTCGCACGCGAAGCGAAATTCCACGAGCTTTCGGGCGCAATCACCATCCGGCGCAGCAAAAAGACAACCGGCAAAGGGTTGATCTTGGTCGTGACCGCAGGAACGAGCGACATTCCCGTGGCAGAAGAAGCTCTGGTTACGGCGGAGATGCTGGGCAACCGCGCCGAGGCGCTCTATGACGTGGGCGTCGCGGGTTTGCACCGGCTACTGAGGCATCACGAAAAAATCCGGGAAGCCCGCGTGATTATTTGCGTCGCAGGAATGGAAGGCGCGCTGCCAAGCGTGGTGGCGGGGCTGGTGAGCGTTCCGGTGGTTGCCGTGCCCACGAGCATCGGTTATGGGGCGAGCTTTTCGGGACTGGCGGGCCTGCTGGCGATGCTCAACAGTTGCGCATCGAATATCAGCGTGGTGAATATTGATAATGGATTTGGCGCTGGGTGCGTGGCGAGCTGCATTAATCACCTTTAGAAACTGGCTGGGCGCTAAGCGGTCCGCAAGCAGCTCGGGAACAACCCGAAGGCTTGCGAGACCGCAGCAATCGCCGTATAATCGTGGCAGAGGAACGTCCCCCCTCGCAGGGTGCCACGTGAGCGTCATCTGGGACCTACTGCGTGAAGCAAGCGCCCCCAACGGGCATGGCCAAGCCGAACCGGTTGAAATGGAACGGAGGCAAAGCCCTCGATCGAGCGTGTATGTACCTGTTTTTGTATATGGTTACGCCTCAGAGGACGAACCCTTCCATCAAGAATCGAATACCCTCCAAGTGAATGCCAATGGCGGCCTTTTGCGGCTGGATACGAATGTGCAGCGCGGGCAGAAGCTGCTGGTGATGAACCGCGTCACAAAAGAAGAGCAGGAATGCTACGTCGTGAGCCTGGCAAAGCGGCCGAAGCACGCGGATTTGCGCGTGGGAATCGCGTTCGCGAAGGCAGCGCCCGGATTTTGGGATAGCCGCAAGTAGATCGGTGGTCCGATCATCAAAGCACTCAATTTTTAGTCAGCGGCAAGCGCAGACGGGCTTCGCACCCTCGGCCCACGGTCACGTTCTCGAGAGTAAGGCTGCCGCCATGAGCTTCGGCAATTTGACGGCTGAGCACCAGGCCGATTCCTGAGCCGCCGGGCTTGGTTGTGAAGAAGGGCACGAAAAGATTGGCGGCGCTGGGGATTCCCGGGCCTTCGTCGCGAACCCAAACCTCCAAAAAACTATCCGCAGAGCGCCAGCCGACGCGAACTCCGCCCGATGTCTCGCTGGCGGCGTCGACGGCATTCTTCACCAGATTGATGAGCACCTGATCCAACTGGTCGGGATCGGCCTGGATGGTCAGCTCAGGGCCGACCTCAATGGGAATGCGCATGCGCGGATCGAGGCCGGCGGCGCGATGGACCCAGGCGGCGACCGGCATCGGCTGAAGTTGCGGAGCGGGAAGGCGAGCAAGACGCGCGTAGGCGTTCATGAAACGCGCCAAACCGTCCGTGCGATTGGCAATGACCGCGAGACCGCGGCTCATGTCATCTTCCCAGTCGGAGGGGCGTTGCGGGCGCGCCATCATCCCTGAGAGGCTCTCGGCGACAGACTTAATCGGAGCGAGCGAGTTATTCAGTTCATGGCCGATAACGCGAATGAGGCGCTGCCAGGCCAGACGTTCCTCTTCGCGCAGCGCCTGGCTGAGATCCGAAATGAGAATGAGTTGATGAGGCTTGCCGCCTTCGCGAAAGCTGCCACGGTGGATTTCCCAGCGGCCCATTTTGCCGGGAAACGCAATCTGCGCGACGTGCGGAGTCTCGACGGTGAGGCAAAATTCTACGCCAAGTTCCGCTGCCGTGCGCCCGAGGGCGCGTTCGGCGGGACGGTTCAAGAGGCGCTCGCCGGCGCGATTGATGAGCCGAAGGCAATCGGAGGAATCAAATGCAAATATGGCAATATCAATTTCTTCCACCACTTTGCGCAAGAGGGCGGTTGCTTCGAGCGCGCCCAGACGCTGGCGGCGCAAAGTTTCGCCGAGCGCGTTGACTTCACGCATGACTTCGCCAAGAGCGTCAGCATTTTCGGCGCCGCGCGCGCGGATGGAAAAGTCGCCTTCATGGAGAGCAGCGAGCATGTTGGAGAGAGTGCGCAGCGGAAAAGTGATGCGATTCTGCGCACTGAAGGCGAAGCCGAGCCAGGCGATTACGATGATGACCGTAAGCGTCCAGGCGACCTTGGCTTCGTGCTGGCCAGTCCAGAGAAGGATCAGCGCTGTTGCGGTGCCGAGCATTCCCGCCAGCAGCGCGCGGATAAGGATGCGGCGTTCGTAAGCAATAGGCTTCACAGCCCGTACTTTTGCAACCGCCTGTAAAGAGCGCTGCGGCTCAGCCCAAGAGTTTTACTGGCATGGCTGACGTTACCGCCGTAGCGGCCCATGGCTTTTTGGATGAGAGCGCGCTCGACGTCCTCAAGACTCATGTCTTCGATCCGCAGATTTCCCTCACGAACGGGCCGCAAACCCAGGTCGCTGGCGCGAACTTCAGGTCCCTCCGCGAGCAGCACGGCGCGTTCCACGGAGTGGTCCAATTCACGCACATTACCCGGCCAGGGATGATCGAGCAAGACTTTCATGGCCGTGGCTTCGAAGCCAGTGAGATTTTTGCGATAGCGCTGGCTGGACTGGCGCAGGAAGTGAAGAGCGAGGAGCGGAATGTCTTCCTTACGCTCGCGCAACGGCGGGAGGTGGATTTCGATGGTGTTGAGCCGGAAAAGCAAATCCTCGCGGAAGCGTCCCGCTTCGACTTCCGTTTGGATGTTGGCATTTGTGGCGGAAAGAATGCGGACGTCGACGCGGCGGGTGGTGGAAGAACCGACGCGTTCGAGTTCGCCGGTTTCGAGGGCGCGCAGAAGTTTTGCCTGCAGATTCATCGGGACGTTAGCGATTTCATCAAGGAAAAGAGTTCCAGCGTCGGCGAGCTCGAAACGCCCGACGCGGTCAGATTTTGCGTCGGTGAAAGCGCCTTTGACGTGGCCGAAGAGCTCGCTTTCGAAAACGCCCTCCGGCAATCCGCCGGCGTTGACAGTGACGAACGGCTTCCCGGCGCGCGGCGAAAGGGCTTGAAGAGTTCTGGCGATGACTTCTTTTCCTGTGCCGTGTTCACCGGTGACGAGGACATTGGCGTCCGAGGGGCCGACACGGGCGATCAAGTCCATGACGGGACGCATGGCTGCGGATTCGGCGATGAGCAAAGGTCGGCCGTCAGCGCGAAGCAGGCGGTTTTCCGCTTCGAGGCGGACGCTTTGGCGAATAGCGTTTGCGAGTTCGATTTGCGTGCGGAGAATGGCGAGAAGGCGCGCGTTTTCCCACGGTTTCTGAATGAAATCCTTTGCGCCGCGGCGCATGGCTTCTACGGCAACATTCAGGCTGCCCCACGCGGTCATGACAATCACGGGCAAGCTGCCGTCGCGCGTGCGAATCTCCGTGAGGAGATCGAGTCCTTCCTGGCCGGAGGTGGTGTCGCGCGCATAGTTCAGGTCCATGAGGACGGAATCAAATTCCCGCGTATCCAGAGCGGCGAGCAATGCTGAAGGTGAAGCCACGGCATCGATGTCGAAGCCTTCGCCCTTCAAAAGCAGGCGCAAAGCTTCGCGAACGTCGGGCTGGTCGTCAGCGATGAGGACGCGCCAGCGTTGAGTATCGGTTGCAGGCATCAGACATTAACCTCGTAAGATTGCAAGAATTTTGTTCCTTCATTCATAGCGCAAAGCGATCAGCGGATCCACGCGCGCAGCGCGGCGCGCGGGAATCCAGCATGCGAACAAAGCGACAAGCGCGAGAAGCGCCGCAACAACGAGCAAAATCACGGGATCGGAGGCGCTGACGCCGTACAGCTGCGATGCGAGCAGCCGAGTTGCTGCGAGCGCGCCTGCAATTCCAATCGCGAGGCCGAGAGCGGCGAGGGTCATGCCCTGGCTGATGATCATGCGCAGCACGTCTCCGGGTTTTGCTCCCAGGGCCATGCGAATGCCGATTTCGTGAGTGCGCTGCGCGATGGAGTACGCCATTACGCCATAGGTTCCGATGGCCGCGAGAATCAAGGCCAGCGCCGCGAAAATGCTCATGAGAATCATCGAGAATCGCTGAAATGCGAGAGATGTAGAAAGGATCTGTTCCATCGACTGAATGTGACCGATCGGCAAATTGGGATCGGCATCATGGACCGCCGTTTCAACTGCGTGACTAAGAGCGAGAGGGGACCGCGCAGTTCGCACGACAATGGAAACGGGGAACCAGGCTTGGAAGCCTTGAATGCTACCGGCGTCCTGTGCCACGGGAATAAAGAAGGTCGCTGGCGCCGGCGTTCCGATCGACGTTCTCACATCGCCAACTACGCCGATAATCTGGAGGCTTTCAGGCTCCCCGTCGCTAAGGTTTTGACCGACGGGATTGCTGTGCGGGAATTTCTCGCGCGCGAATTCCTGATTAATGACAGCGACTTTCGCCGAATAAGAAGAATCCGCATTTGTAAAGGACCTGCCCTGCAAGAGCGGAATTCCCATGGTGCCGAAATAGTCGGGAGTGACGGAGCGGAAATCAGAGGAAAGCCCTCGCGATTCACCTTCGGACACAAGCCAAACGAAGACATTTCCACCATAATCGAGGGGCAAGCCCGCACCTATGACAGCGGCGCTTTGCACGCCCGGAACGCTCTGCACGTTCTTGAGAATGCCATCATAAAATCTGGAAATTTCGGCCGCCCGTTCGTTCTCCTGCGCGGCTGTCGGATTGTCAGGCAAAGGCGCAAACTTTTGGCCAGTGGTCCAGGTTTGCAGCGCGAGAATCGGATGCGGATCAAAGCCCGGATTCGTGTGCAGCAAGTTGGCAAACGTCTCGATGAGGAGCGCAGCTCCCGCGAGTAGAACGAGCGAAAGCGCAATTTCGGCGACAGCGAGCGCGCTGCGCAACCGGCGTCGCGCAGATGTCGATGTAGCGCGACCAACGCTTTCCTTGAGCGAATCGTTGATGTCGACTCTCGAGAATTGGAAAGCCGGTGCGAGGCCGAAAAGAATTCCGGTGACCAGAGAGGCGATCACGGTGAATGCGAGAGCCCAGCGGTCAAGAGAGATGTCTTCCACGCGGGGTAAATCATTGGGGGCAATGGAGAGGAGCAAATGCAGACCCCAATCGGCGAAGAGCAATCCGAGCGCGCCGCCGAGAATCGCGAGCAACAGGCTTTCTGTGAGCAATTGGCGGATGAGACGCGCGCGGTTGGCGCCGAGCGCTGTGCGAACGGCAATCTCTTTTGTGCGAGAGGCAGCGCGGGACATCAGCAGATTCGCAACGTTGACGCAAGCGATCAAGAGCACGAACCCTATAGCGCCGAAAAGAACGAGAAGCGGAGTGCGGTAAGTGAGAGAAACCATCAAGCGAAGCGGCTGGGCGCTGAAGGAAGCATGATTCTGGGGAGAAAATCTTTGCGAAGGAAACTGCTTTACGAAATCGCCCATGGCGATGCCGAGATAGGCATCGGCTTGTTCTCGCGTGGTCTCCGGCTTGAGGCGCGCGATGACTGTGTAATTGATTCCGCCTCCGATGGAATTTGCAACCTGTCCGATTGTTGTCCACAGGTCGATCGCTGCGTCTGAACTTCCACGCAAGCTTATATTCTGAAAACCCGAGGGCATTACGCCGACTACGGTAAACGGTCTGCTATCGAGCGAAATTGATTTTCCAAGAATGCTCGCGTCGCCGCCGAATTGAGACTTCCACAGCCCGTAGCTCAGAATCGCAACGTCGGGGCCGCTGAGGCTGTCTTCCTCTCTCGTAAATTCACGGCCGAGCATCGGCTCAACGCCCATGACGCGAAAATAGTCTTTTGATACGCGCAGGGCGCGGACGCGCAAAGGCTGGCTGCCACTCGAAAGATTGAAGCCGACGCCAGTGGTTGCTGCCACAGAGGAAAAGGGCTTGCTGTGGGCCTGAAAGAAGTCGAATTGGCGGGCGTCGAAGCCAGAGTAATCGAGCTGGCCATTGTAGCTGACCGAGATTTGCGTGATGCGGTTCGGCTCAGGGTACGGAAGAGGCCTCAACAAGACGCCGTAGACCACGCTAAAGATGGCGGTATTGGCGCCGATCCCTAAGGCCAGCGTAAGGATGACGACTGCGGCGAATCCGGGCTGTCGCATGAGCGCGCGGAGGCCATAGCGGACATCTTGCCAGAGAGTTGTCATTCGCCGGATTCCCCGGAAGTGTGCGGGCACGTCTCTTGCCGCAGCCCCAGCCATTCAGCCCACATAAATACTGTGTTTTTATAGAGTAGCACATAGGCAACTGAAGCGCTAGATCGGCAGGTGTCCGGTTCCGGACACTTGAGTGACCAGAATGGACAGACCGCTTACTCGTATCGCAGCGAATCGAGAGGATCAACCCGGGTTGCGCGGCGGGCCGGAATGTAGCAGGCCAAAACCGCAACAGTAAGGAGGATCAGGACGGAAATGGCAGAAGACGGAATATCAACCGACTTGACGCCAAAGAGGAATCCGGCGAGGACGGTGGTGAGAGCATAGGCTCCGCCAAGGCCGAACACGACACCGATGAGGGCCAAGCGAGCACCTTGACTGATAATCAAGCGAACGACGTCGCGCGGCTGCGCGCCAAGCGCCATGCGAACACCGATTTCGTGGGTGCGCTGCTGGACACCGTAAGAAATCACTCCATAGATGCCGATGGCCGCGAGGACAAGAGCCAAGAGCGCAAGGCAGGAAAGGATTTTCGCGTTCACGGCTTCGCGGGAAACGGAGTTGGAAACCAACTGCTCCATTGAATCTACGTCTGTGATCGGCTGGTTTTTGTCGACCGACAGGATTGCGCCGCGTGCGGAAGCCGCAAGGGAATCCGGCGGCACGGCGGATCGCAAGACGAAGCGCATGATTCGGGACGGCGCTTGTGTATAGGGAAGAAAAAGCTGACCGGGTTGGACCCTACCGAAAATGCGATCCTGCACATCGGCAACAACACCAACAACTGTAAACCACTGATCAGAGACGATTGGCTGGTAGAACGCTGACTTCGATGGGGTAATGTGAAAACGGACGCGCTGGCCGATCGGGCTCTGATTAGGCCAATAGCGGTCCGCAAGCGCCTGATTCATGATGGTGACATTCTGGCTATTCGCGGTGTCGGCGTCGGTGAAATAGCGTCCGGTAAGCAACGGGATTTGCACAGTTTGGAAGTAATGCGCATCAATGACTCGGTAGTGAGCCACAAATTCTTCTTTGGGAGGAGGCGAGGGACGGCCCTCGATATCGAAGTTTGACTGATCGGTCCATCCGGTGAGAGGAAGAAAATTGACAGCTCCTGCGGAGATGACCCCGGGAAGGTTGTGCATTTTTTCGAGTGCCTGATCGAAAAACTGCCGGGTCGCCTCCGCAGTGGGATAACGGGAGATGGGCAACCACACTTGAAACGAAAGGACATTTTGGGGATTGAAGTTCATGTTTTTTTTGAGAATTGCTTCAAAGCTGCTGATCAGTGTGCCCGCTCCGATTAGGAGGACGAGAGACAAAGCAACTTCGACAACGACCAGCACGTTACGGGTGAAACGGCTTTGGCGGCCCGTGGTCGAGCCGCGTCCGCCTTCCTTGAGCGATTCGGACAAATCTGGTTTCGAGAATTGAAGAGCAGGCGCCAAACCAAAAATAATCCCGGTTAAGACAGCAACCGACAACGCGAAGAGCAGCACGGGCAAATTGAAGCCGACGGTTTGCTCGAAGGGGACGGCTCCGGCCATTCCAGGAGCGGGCAGAATCATGGAAAGCAAATGGAAAGCGCCGTAAGCAACCAGAAGACCCAAAGCTCCACCGATCAGTCCCAAGAGGATGCTTTCGGTGAGGAGTTGACGGATGAGGCGCGTGCGACCTGCGCCCATTGCGGAGCGGATCGCCACTTCGCGCTGCCGGCCTGCGGAGCGGGAAAGCATGAGGTTGGCAACATTGGCGCAGGCAATCAGCAGGACCAGGCTCACTGCAGCGAGGAGAACGAGGAGAGGATCACTGATGCGGCCATTGATTTCATCGTGGAGAAGTTCAACGTTCACACCGGTACCCTGGTTGGTGGCCGGATACTCCATTGAGAGACGACGAGAAATGGTGCCTAAATCAGCGTTTGCCTGCGCGAGCGTGACGCCGTTTTTCATACGTCCAAAAACGACGAGCGAAGGATTATCGCGGCGAATATCTTCGGGCGCAAATGAGAGCGGCATCCACAGGTCGAGAGGCTGATCGAAGCCTAACAGATCAAAACCCGCAGGCAGCACGCCGACGACAGTAAAAGGCTTGTCGTCGATGATGATGATGCGGTTCAAAATGTTTGGATCCGTGCCGAACTGGCGGCTCCAGAGAGCATGGCTGAGGACGACGACATTATCGTGGCCGGGCTGCTCTTCATCCGAACTGAAGCCCCCGCCGAGACTGAATTTGATACCGAGCATGGAAAAAAATCCCGGCGAGACGTGAACGCCAAGAAGCTGTTCCGGCTCGTTGCCGCTAGAGAGATTAAAGAACCATTGCTGGTATGCAGCCATGCTCTCGAACGCGTGACTCTGCGAACGCCAGTCGAGGAAGTCCGCGGGAGGAGTGGTGCCCTGCGTAATTTTGCGATTGAGGTCCGTCTCCCAAATGATGACGAGTTGCTGTGGGTTCGGATAGGGTAAGGGCCGCAGAATTACAGCATCGACAATGGCAAAGATCGCCGTGTTTGCACCAATGCCCAAAGCGATAGTGAGCACGGCGAACAACGTGAAAGCCGGGCTTTTTCGGAGCGTGCGAATGCTGTACAGCAAGTCCTGCCACAGTTTCGTCATCGACGTAGGGCGCGCCTGGCCGTCTGAAATACGCTCAAGTTCACTCTGGAGAGGGAGCGTCGCGCAAGGATGTTATACATCATTGTCGTTACCGTTTCACTAAGGATTGTTGACGCTGACAAAAGGTGGCTATTTTATATAGTTTTTGAAGGAATTGTCTCTGCGGAGGCGAAGTACTGCTCAAGAAAAAAGTCAAATCAAACGGCAGCAAGCACGACAAAAGTGGCATCGTCCTGGAATTTGCCGCCGCTGAATTCGGCGATACGGGCGAGAGCGGCGGATTGAATTTGCGCAGCGCCGAGCGCGCCGTTCTGCCGCAGAAATTCGAGCAAGCGCGATTCCCCGAACTCCTCGCCCGCCGGGTTAGCAGCTTCCGTAATTCCATCGGTAAAAAGGATGAGTCGATCGCCATCGGCCAAATCGACGCTGGCCTGCTCATAGTCGGATTGCGAGATTCCCATAGCGAGGCCGCCAGAGGCAAGACGGGCGATGGCGCCATTGCGGCTGAGCAAGATTGGCGCGTTGTGCCCGGCATTGGTGTAAACGATGCGGCGCGCTTGCGCATCGAAAATGGCGTAGAAAAATGTGATGAAACGGTCCGAGGCGGTATTGCGCCGAATGAAGAGATTGACCTGTTCGGTGAGTTTTGCCGGTTCGAGATTTTGCGCCGCGAGGCCGCGGACGGTCGCCTGAAGATTCGACATGAGAAGAGCGGCGGCGATTCCTTTGCCGGCCACATCGGCAATGC
>JASHYE010000266.1 GCA_030043155.1 Candidatus Acidiferrales bacterium
TGTTTCGGAATCCGTCAATGAAGTTGCCGGTCTATGATGTCCTCATTATTGGTGCGGGAATTGTCGGCACCGCATGCGCAGCCGCGTGCGCCCGTGAAGGCCTTGAGGTGGGAATTGTCGAAGCCGACACTGTCGGTGGCGGAGCCACCGCTGCCGGAATGGGTCACCTGGTCGTGATGGACGATTCCGAAGCGCAATTCGCGCTCACTCGCTATTCGCAAACTCTCTGGCGCCGGCTATCTGAGCAGCTTCCGGCTGATGTGGAATATGAAGGCTGCGGGACCATTTGGGTAGCCTCTGACGCGGATGAAATGTCTGCTGTTGTGCAAAAAAAACAATTCTATGAATCGCGCGGCGTTCCCGCGCAAATCCTCGATTCGCGCCAGCTTCACGAGGCCGAGCCCAGCCTTCGTGAAGGCCTTCCCGGCGGCCTGCTCGTGCCCGAAGACGCCGTGATCTATGCGCCGTGCGCCGCGCGTTTTCTTGTCGAGCGAGCCCAATCCCGCGGTGCGCAACTCCATTGCCCTCGCGTGGTCACTGAAATCGCTCCGGATGGCGTCCGCCTCAACGATGGTTCCTCCATCGTCGCGCAATCAATTGTGGTCGCGGCAGGAACCTGGTCCACGCGGCTTTTCCCCGGAATCGACGTCCGTCCTCGGAAAGGCCATCTGCTCATCACCGATCGCTACCCTGGATTCGTTCATCATCAGCTTGTCGAACTCGGCTATTTGAAAAGCGCGCATTCTTTCACCAGCGAATCCGTCGCATTCAACATTCAGCCGCGCAAAACGGGCCAGATGCTCCTCGGTTCTTCCCGCCAATTCGACAAGGACACGAGCGAGGTTGACCACCCCATGCTGGCGCGCATGATTTCCCGGGCGGAAGAATTTATCCCCAATCTCGGGCGCCTGTCTGCGATTCGCACTTGGACCGGCTTCCGCGCTGCCACTCCGGACAAGCTTCCGCTCGTCGGTCCCGTACCCGGTCACGAGAATCTCTTTCTGGCCACTGGCCACGAGGGTTTAGGCATCACCACTTCGCTCGGAACTGCAGAACTCCTGGTCGATCAGGTTGTGCGTCGCGAAACTGAAATTCCAGCGGCGCCGTATCTGCCGGGCCGCGTCTACGAGGGCGTTCATGCCTGACACGATCATCGTGAACGTCAACGGAAGCGCTGTTTCCGTCCCATCCGGCACAACCGCCCTCGCCGCAATTTTGATCGCTGGCAGAGCAAGCATACGCCGCTCAGTGGGAGGCTCGCCTCGTGGCCCGCTCTGTGCCATGGGCATTTGCTTCGAGTGCCGCGCGACGGTGAATCACCGACGCCACTCGCGCACTTGTCAGATTTTATGCACACCTGAAATGGACATTCGCACAGGTGAACAAGTTGATGGCTAGTCGGCCGGCACATTTCGATATTCTCATCATCGGCGCGGGCCCTGCCGGCATCGCGGCAGCTTGTTGCGCCTCTGAAAGCGGTGCGCGTGTCGGGCTGCTGGATAATAATCCTCACATCGGCGGTCAAATTTGGAGAGGCGAATCGCAACATCCATCGCACATCGATGCTCGCGAATGGTTCCAAAAATTCGCCTCCGCGAAAGTCGAATTTCTCGCTTCCACCGAAGTCATCGACCATCTCGGGCCTGGCCGCCTCGTCGTGCAATCCGTCGGAATGCAGTCTGGCGAACAGCCTGGCGACGATGTGCGCGAACTCATTTATCGCAATTTGATTCTTTGCACCGGCGCCCGCGAGCTTTTCCTGCCATTTCCCGGCTGGACGCTTCCGAATGTCATGGGAGCGGGCGGTTTGCAGGCGCTTGTCAAGTCCGGCCTGCCCATTGCCGGTAAGAAAGTCATTGTTGCTGGCACCGGCCCTCTGCTCCTCGCTGTCGCAGCGCATTTGCGCGAGCACGGCGCGGACGTTCGCCTCATCGCCGAGCAAGCGCCTCGCCACCGCCTCGCGCGGTTCGCTCTATCGCTGGCTTTTGAAAGGGCAAAGCTCACGCAGGCCTTCGCAATTCGCCGCCAGCTTTCTGGCGTTCCTTACAAAACAAGCTGCTGGCCGATCCGCGCCACTGGCGAAGGAAAGCTCGAAAGCGTTTTTCTCCGCACCGGCGCTCACACCTGGCAGGAACCCTGCGATTATCTTGCATGCGGTTTTCATCTTGTTCCGAATACAGAACTGGCCGCCCTTATCGGCTGCGAGATTCGCGGCGGTTTTGTGCAGGTCGATGGCTCTCAGCGCACGTCCGTCGCCGGAGTTTTTGCCGCAGGCGAACTCACAGGAATTGGCGGCGTCGAAGCCTCCATTCTCGAAGGACAGATCGCCGGCTATGCCGCTACAGATCGTCCCGGCTCTGCCGCAAGCTTGCTCCCGCAAAAGCAGCACCTCGGCCATTTCGCCACGCTGCTCAAGCGCACTTTCGCTCTGCGCGAGGATCTCCATTCCTTGCCCGATTCGGAAACGATCGTTTGCCGCTGCGAAGACGTTACTTTCGCCCGCATACGCAACCATTCCTCCTGGCGCGACTCAAAGCTTCACACCCGCTGCGGAATGGGTCCCTGTCAGGGGCGCATTTGCGGCGCCGCCACTGAATTTCTGCTCGGCTGGAGAGCGGATTCCGTACGGCCACCGGTATTTGCTGCGCCGGTGCAGGGCCTTGCCATTGCTGCAACATCTCAATCTCAACCAGAGTTAGTTTCCCACGAGGAGTTTCGATGAACTGGACGGGAGTTATACCTGCAATCACCACCTGTTTTGATTCAAACTATAAGGTCGACCATGTTTTTATGGCTCATCACTGCCAATGGCTGGTTGAAAACGGCTGCACTGCCATTGTTCCCCTCGGCTCTCTTGGGGAAGGCTCCACGCTCGATTACGATGAAAAGCTTGCTATCATCGAAACTTGCGTCCGAGCCGTCGGCTCATCCGCGCCCGTTGCAGCCTCAATTTCCTCGTTGAGTACCAGCGAAGCCGTGCAGCTTGCCAAGGACGCCGCTCGCCGCGGCTGCGAAGGCCTGATGATTCTTCCGCCTTATGTCTATCGCGGCGATTCGCGCGAGATGAAGTCCCACATTGCCGCCGTCCTGCGAGCCACCGATCTGCCAGCAATGCTCTATAACAATCCTGTCTCCTACGGCACTGATTTCTTGCCGGAAGATGTTGCGGAACTCGCCCACGAGCATCCGAATTTGCAAGCCATCAAGGAATCCAGCACCGATGTGCGTCGCGTCACCGCCATCCGCGCTCTTCTCTCGGATCGCCTCGATGTTCTCGTTGGCGTGGACGACGCCATTGTCGAAGGCATTACCGTCGGCGCTGTGGGATGGATCGCCGGCCTCGTCAACGCCTTCCCCGCGGAATCCGTTGCTCTTTTTCGTCACGCTTCGAATGGCGACATGAAACAAGCCCTGGCCATCTACAAATGGTTTCTTCCGCTCCTGCGTATGGACACTGTTCCCAAATTCGTCCAGCTGATTAAACTTGCTCAGCAGGAGGCGGGCCAAGGTAACGCTCGCGTTCGCGCGCCGCGCCTCGAACTCGAAGGCGCCGAACTCAAGGAAGCTCGGGCAATCATTCGGCACGCTCTCGAAACTCGGCCGCAGCTGGCGCATCGAATTGCAGAGAAGGTTTCGCGCCCCTGAACGCGCCGTTGCG
>JASHYE010000267.1 GCA_030043155.1 Candidatus Acidiferrales bacterium
TGTCTCTCCCACTACCGCCGTGATCATCGGCGTCGTTTCCGGCGTCGTGTGCTATTACGCGGTCGAGCTGAAAAACAAATTGCAGTGGGACGATGCCCTCGACGTTTGGGGCGTGCACGGTGTTGGTGGTTTTCTGGGCATTGTGCTGCTGGGCATTTTCGCGGATCAGCGATTCAATCCAAGCGGCAGCAATGGGCTGCTTCACGGCAACCCCAGTTTCTTCTACAAGCAGCTCGTCGCCGTGCTTTTCTCTTCCGCCTGGGCGTTCATCTTCACCTATGGCATGTTGAAGATCATCGATATCTTCACAACCGTCAAAGTTGACGAAGCAAGCGAACAGGCTGGCTTGGACGTGTCTCTCCACGGCGAGCGCGCCTACGAGGAGTTCTGATTAACGTGTTCGCGCCTGTGCCCCGAGCCTGACAGCGAACGACGGGACTTCAGTAGCTTCTGGTCATCTCTCCGCGGTTACTCATACCGCAAAGCCACCATGGGATCAACGCGCATCGCCCGGCGCGCAGGGATATAGCAAGCTAGCAATGCAACGCCGAGCAGAAGGATAGCAACAGCGATGAAAGTCACCGGATCCGTTGCGGAAATGCTGTAGAGCATGCTGGCCATCAACCGCGTCAGCAAAAGCGCGGCCACGATGCCGATGCCCAAGCCGGCGAGCGCAAGTTTCGCTCCCTGCCCGAGGATCAAACGCAACACGTCGCGTGGCTGTGCGCCGAGCGCCATGCGAACCCCAATTTCATGCGTCCGCTGCGCAGCGGAATACGAAATCACGCCAAAAATTCCAACCGCGGCGAGCACCAGCGCGATGGCGGCGAACGAGCCGAGCAGAAAAGTGCGGAAGCGCTCCTGCGAAACCGATTTGCCGAGCATATCGGAGAACGAAGCGATGTCTGTCACCGGCAGGTCTTTGTCAATCGCGTGAGTCGCCTGGCGAATATTCGCCGCGATGCTCGTTGCGCTGAGCGAACTTCGCACCACAACCTCGCCGCCATAAAGAGGCGCTTGAGCGAAAGGCACGTACATCATCGGCCCGGGCTTTTTGCCGAGTGATTCGTCGCGCACGTCGCCGACGATGCCCACAATTTCGCGCGACACTTCGGTCTTCGGCGGAAATCCGAACTTCATCTGCCGGCCAAGGGGATTTTGATTCGGGAAATAGCGCTGCGCCAGCGTTTCGCTGATGATCGCCACCGTCGGGCTCGACGGCGAGTCCTGCTCCGAAAAAAATCGCCCGCGCAGCAACGGAATTTGCATCACGCGAAAATAGTCCGGACTCACTGTGGCGTAATCGGCGGCAATCGATTTGCCGAGAGGAAGCGGCGGATTGCCAACAATGGTGAACGGGAAAGTCGCTTCACCCTGTCGATCCATTGGCAGCGGAGCGGCCAGCGCCGAATCCGCCATGCCGGGCAGTGCATGAAGACGAGCCATTAGTTCGTTCGCGAAAGCGGTCCATTGTTGCGGCGTCGAATATTGGAATTGCGGAAGTGATATCTCAGCTTCTGTGACGTGGCTCGGATCGAAGCCTGGGTTGACTGTCGTCACCAGCGCGAAGCTGCGGATGAGCAGACCGCCCGCAACGAGGAGCACCACGGCCAGCGAAATTTCCGCGACGGCAAGCAAGCTCCGCACGTGTTGGCCGCTACGCTGCCCGCCGCGCTCGCCGCCGTCTTTGATTTTCGTTTGCACATTGGACGGCGTCGCAAGGAGCGCGGGCGCGAGTCCAAACACAATCGCTGCGGCAAGAGACAATGCCAGCGCAAAGACGAGAACCGGCGCGCCGATACGAATCGAATTGATCTGCGTCACCTCGGCGGGTAGGAACGGCCGCAGAATCGAGACGCTCCACAGCGCAAGGAACACGCCGGCGATTCCGCCCAGCACTCCCAGCAAAGCGCTCTCGGTCAGCAATTGCCGGACGATCCGCGCGCGACCCGCGCCAAGCGCGATGCGCACGGCGATTTCCCTGCCGCGCGAAGTCGCCCGCGACAGCAGCAGGTTCGCAATGTTTGCACAGGCGATCAACAATACAAGACCCACAGCGCCCAGCAAAATCAGCAGCGCGGATTTGACGTTGCCGACCACCGCTTGCCGGTAAGGCACAAGGCGAATCGTCACGCCGGAGTCTTGCGCGGGAAATTGTTTAGCCAGCCGCGCCGCGATTGTGTCCATTTCGGCTTGCGCCTGGGTAATGGAAATTCCTGGCTTGAGACAGGCAATTCCGCCCATCGCGGGCACACCGGGCTCACGGAGACGAGGTCCGAAGAGCGGGTCTTGAGCCTCAGCGATCCAGACGTCCTGGCGCGCTGAGCCGTCAGGGTAGTGAAAGCTTGCGGGTAAGACTCCGACAACCGTGAACGAACGCATGTCCAGTGAAATGGATTGCCCGATGATGGCGGGATTCGCGCCGAAGCGGCTGCGCCAAAGATTTTCGCTCACCAGAGCCACGGGCGCCGCGCCCAACCCGCCATCTGTGGGCGCGAGCGTGCGGCCCAACAGCGGGTTTACGCCGAGCAGAGAAAAAATCTCCGGTGTCACGTCCGCGGTGTTCACAATGGAAGGCTCGCCTGCACCCGTGAGTGTGAGATCGTGAAACGCATTGCCCGCCATCTCACTGAAAACGCGGTTTTGCTCGCGATATTCGAGGAAATCTCTGTACGACAGGGCGGAAAGCGCGTCCTGTTGATTCACCGGCGCGTTGAAAACCAAAACAAGTTGCCTCGCATTCGGATACGGGAAAGCGCGCAAGAGCACGGCGTCCACAATGCTGAAGATTGCGGTATTGGCGCCGATGCCGAGGGCGAGAGTAAGCACCGCGACGGCGGTGAATCCGGGAGATTTGCGCAGCATGCGGAAGGCGTAGCGCAAGTCTTGCACGAGCGTTTCGAGCCAGCGGAAGCCCCCCCAAGGCAATTGGTCGCGTGTCGCCTCGCGGATTAGGGTGGCGTTGCCCATTTCGCGGCGGGCGGATTGTGCGGCGGATGCAGGATTTTCGCCGCGCGCCATGCGCTCTTGCGCGGACATGCGGAGGTGTGAATCGAGCTCGTCGTTCAGCTCCTGCTGCTTGCGCCACGAGAAAAGACTCATGCTCGATTCCTCGTGCGAATGTCATCCCCATTCGCGGAAAACCGATCAAAGGCCGCAGACTTCACAAGGCAAAGTCTGCGCTACAGAAAAAGCAAAGTCATCACTCATACCGCAGAGCCACCATGGGATCCACACGCATGGCACGCCGCGCGGGAATATAAATTGCGAGCAAGGCCACGAGGATCAGCACAATGACGACTCCGATAAACGTAAGCGGATCTATGGCGCTGATGCCGTAAAGCAGGCTTTTCATAAGGCGCATCAAAACGAACGCTGCCGCGAGACCGATTGCGGAGCCGATCGCTTCGAGACGCACGCCTCTGCCAATCACAAGAGCGAAAATGTCGCGTGGCTTAGCGCCGAGGGCCATGCGAATGCCAATGTCGTGCGTTTGCTGCGTAACGACATAAGCGAGGACGCCGTAGATTCCAATTGCCGCGAGAAAAAGAGCCAGAGCCGCAAGCGCGCCGAGCAGAACCGTATTGAACGCAGGCGCGGCAAATGAAGAACTCACAATCTGAATCATGGTTCGTATGTTTGCGACGGCCAAATCAGGATCGAGGGCGTGGACTTGCGCGACGATGCTGGAACTTAGCGAAAGAGGATCCATCTGCGTGCGCAGAGTAAGATTCAGGGCATGCCAGTCGCCGAAAGGATCGTTTTCGAGGAAAGGGAAAGGGATTTGCGCATAAGGCCGGTAAACATGCGGCCTCAAAACGCTACTGAGGGGACCCTCTTTTACATTGCCGACAACTCCAATGATGGTGTCCCATGATTGATGTGCCCATCTGATACGTTTGCCGATCGCGCCATGCGGCCAGTATTCTTGCGCCATGAACAAATCCACCACGGCGACTGGCTCCGACCCGAGCTGATCTTCGGGGGTAAACCAACGCCCCTGAAGCAGCGGAACGCACATCGTCTCAAAGTAATTTCCGAGCACCCAACTTTGAATGATTGCTTGAGGAGTGTCGGCTGCAGCGTTTTTGCGGCCTTCGATGGTGATTGAAACCGCCTCGTGGCCGTTGAGCGGTAAATCGTTGGAGAGCGCGGCGCTCTTCACACCTGGCAAGCTTGAAGCGCGTTCGAGCAGTTTCTTGTAGAAATCGAACACCTGAGCGCCGTGAGGATAGGCCTCGTGCGGAACAGGCACGGTCAAAGTGAGCAAATGATCGGGACGAAAACCGGGATTTGTGTCAAGGAGCTTGGCGAAGCTGCGAACCAGCAGTCCTGCTCCGACAAGCAGCACGAGCGCCAGCGCAAATTCGGCGGCGACGAAGATTCCCTGCAGACGATAACGCGGGCGGGTGGAAGTTCCACTTCGGCCGCCATCTTGGAATGGAGTCTGCTGCGCCACGCCGGATGACTGAAGTGCCGGAGCGAGGCCGAACAAAATGGCAGCGAGAATGGATATGCCCAGCGCGAAGGCAAGCATTCCGGCATTGAGCGGGATTTGATGGGGCAGAGGGATGTTCGGAGGAACGAGGTCAAGAATAAGACTCTTGCTCCAGATTGCGAGGAGTATGCCGAGTGCCCCGCCCGCGAGCGCGAGAAAAAGGCTTTCGGTGAACATCTGTCGAGCTAATCGAATCCGTGTGGCACCCAGCGCTATGCGGATAGCAATTTCCTTTTGGCGTGACGCGGCACGCGACAAAAGCAGAGTCGCGACGTTTGCGCATGCAATCACCAGAACGAAAGCTACGGCCATCATCAAAACCAGCAGCAAAGTGCGAACCGAGCCGACGACTTCCGTGTGGAAAGGGATGGGCGTGATGGTCAGGCTATGTTGGAACGCGTTGGCGATTGCCGCCGGATAGTTATCGGCGACGCTGTTTGCAAGAGACGCCAGCTCACCGCGAGCCTGATCAAGCGTGACGCCAGAACGCAATCGTCCCACGACGCTGCAGAAGTACGATCCTCCCCAGTCTTGCAATTCGCTCGGCGTGAAGGCCATGGGCACAAAGAGATCCGCAGGAGAGCTGTTCAGTTCCGGCCCCGGTAATGGAAAAGCGAATGAGCGCGGCATAATGCCAATGATGGTGTAAGGCTGGCGATTGAGTTCTATTGTTTGGCCGATGACATTCGAGACGCCTCCAAAGTGGCGCTGCCAAAGGCCGTAACTCAAAATCGCGACGTTATGGCCGGGCGCGTCTTCTTGCGCTGAGAACGTTCTGCCAATTGCTGGTTGAACGCCGAGCATTGGGAACAATGAGGCGGAAACGCGCGCAGCGAGAATGCGCTCGGGTTCGCCCCGTCCGGAGATATCGAGGTGCTCATCCTGATATACTCCCAGCGCGCTGAAAGACTTTTGCTCGCGTGAAAAGACTGTGAGATCTGGCGGCGAGAATTCCATTTTTGGATAACCAATCTTCGGTGCGCCTTCGTGGAGAATCACGAGCTGCGAGGGATTATCGAACGGCAAAGGGCGAAGGAGGATGGCGTCAACGATGGTGAAAATGGCGGTGTTGGCGCCGATGCCGAGGGCCAGCGTAAGGACGGCGACGGCGGTGAATCCGGGCGATTTGCGAAGCATGCGGAAGGCGAAACGGATGTCTTGCAGCAGAGTTTCGAGCCAGCGGAATCCCCATTGGTCGCGTGTGGCTTCGCGGATCAGTGTGGCATTACCCATTTCGCGGCGGGCGGATTGTGCGGCGGATGCAGGGTTTTCGCCGCGCGCGACACGATCTTGCGCAGACATGCGAAGATGCGTCGCAACTTCTTCATTCAAGTCGCGCTGTTTACGTTGCCAGAAGAAGCTCATATTCGGCTCCGATTCATGCGAAAAGGGCCATAAGGCTTTAGGAGCAATCGCCCTTCCGAACTCGGTGCGGAAAATGCAGTTGCGCTTTCGAAAAACAAATGCAGATTCCTCGTCGCTTCCGCTCCTCGGAATGACAGTTCAACAGTCGTTTTGCAATATCCTCATCACACGCGCGCCGACAAAACAATAAATTCATATCTCGTTCTCTTTCGCGGGTGTAAGAATTCCCGCGATGGCGTCGGAGATTTGCTGCCACCGCGAGCGCTCGGAGAGCAATTGCCTCTTCCCCGCAGGAGTAAGCCGATAGACGCGGACGCGCTGGTTGTTCTCGGAGGTTTTCCATTCGGCTTTAATCTATCGCTGGCGCTCGAGGCGGTGCAGCGCGGGATAGAGCGAGCCAGTGTCGACTTGCAGCGCCTCGCCGGAACGGCTGCGAATGGCCTGGCTGATGCCGTAGCCATGTTGCGGTCCCCATTGCAGCGTCTGCAAAATCAGCAGGTCCAGCGTGCCCTGCAAAAGTTCGATGCGGTTTTGATAGCGCGCCTTCACGTGA
>JASHYE010000268.1 GCA_030043155.1 Candidatus Acidiferrales bacterium
CCTTTAGTTTGCGCGATGGGCGCGTCTTTAACTCTACAGACGTATACCGCTTTTCTGTGCTTCATTTTTCTTAATTTCCTATTACTCCTCACTTGTCACTGGCCACTGTTTTTTCGTACCTTAGAGGCGCGCGAAGTCGGCAGTCTCGGATTTGCATTGTGGAGGGCCCATGCAGGAATTCGATCCGAAAATTCTCAACGAAAAGAAAATTCCTCCTCCGCCGGAATTTCAGCGCCGTGCCCGCGTCCGCTCACTCGACGAATACAAGAAAATCTACGATCGCGCGAAAAATGCCCCCGAAGCTTTCTGGGACGAGCAGGCCAAAATGCTCGACTGGTTCACGCCTCCCAAGGAAATCCTCGATTGGAACGTGCCTCACGCCAAATGGTTCGTCGGCGGCCGCCTCAACGTTTCTTACAACTGCCTCGATCGGCATCTTGCGAAAAATGGCAACAAAGTTGCCCTCTACTGGGAAGCTGAAGACGGCAAGCAGCTGAAATTCACTTACGCGCAGCTTCACGAACGCGTCTGCAAGATGGCCCATGCGCTCACCGGCATCGGCGTAAAAGCACACGACACGGTCGCGATTTACATGCCGATGATTCCCGAATTGCCCATCGCGCTTCTCGCCTGCGCACGCATTGGCGCAATTCATTCCGTTATCTTCGGAGGCTTCAGCGCTACAGCCCTCTCCGACCGCATCAACGATGCGAAATCAAAGTTCCTCATCACAGCCGATGGAGGCTTCCGTCGCGGCCATGTTGTTCCTCTGAAAGAAACCGCCGATAAAGCGGCGGAGTCCTGCCCGTCGATCGAGAAGATTGTCGTCGTGAAGCGCACCGGCGAAAAGGTCGCCTGGAAAAATGACCGCGACGTCTGGTGGCACGATCTCGAGTCAAAAGCGTCGCGCGATTGTCCCGCGCCTTCGTTCGACGCCGAGCATCCTCTCTACATCCTCTACACCAGCGGCACCACCGGAAAACCGAAGGGCGTCCTGCACACTTCCGCCGGCTATTTGCTTGGCACCATGTACACCACCCAAATGGTCTTCGATCTGCGCGACGATGATGTCTACTGGTGCACCGCGGACATCGGCTGGGTCACCGGCCACAGTTATCTTGTCTATGGCCCGCTTGCCAACTGCGCCACATGTGTGATGTACGAAGGCGCGCCCGATTTTCCCAAGAAGGATCGCTTCTGGGAAATCATCGAGCGCTACAAGGTTTCCATTTTCTACAGCTCCGCGACAGCGGTGCGCGCTTTCATGGCCTGGGGCAACGATTGGCTCGCCAAGCACGATCTGTCCAGCCTACGTTTGCTCGGCACGGTCGGCGAGCCCATCAATCCCGCCGCGTGGAAATGGTATTTCGAAGTCATTGGCGGGAAGCGCTGCCCCATTGTTGACACTTGGTGGCAAACCGAGACGGGCGCGATAATGATTTCGCCGCTTCCGGGCGCCACACCCACGAAACCCGGGTCCGCGACGCTTCCGCTCCCCGGGATTATCTCTCGCGTTGTCACTCTAAAAGGCGAATCCGTCAAGCCCGGCGAAACCGGCTATCTGATCATCGAAAAGCCGTGGCCCTCCATGCTGCGCACGATCTACGGCGACGATGAACGATTCAAGCGTGATTATTGGAGCCGCATTTCCGGCGTTTATTTTACGGGAGACGCCGCGCAATGCGACGCCGACGGCTACACTTGGGTTCTCGGGCGCGTCGATGATGTAATCAAAGTCGCGGGCCATCGCCTGAGTTCCATGGAAATCGAAAGCGCGCTCGTCAGTCATCCGAGCGTCGCCGAAGCGGCCGTCGTCGCGCGTCCCGACGCGATCAAAGGCGAAGCCATCGTTTGCTTCGTCACGCTCCGCGCCGGTCACAATCATTCGATCGCCCTGCGCAGCGCCCTTACCGAACACGTGGCGGAAACCATCGGAGCCATCGCGCGTCCTGCAGAAGTTCGCTTCGCCGATCTGCTTCCCAAAACGCGCAGCGGAAAAATCATGCGCCGCCTCTTGCGCGAAGTCGCCGAAAAAGGTGGTGTCTCCGGCGACGTGACCACTCTCGAAGACATGACCGTCATCCAGAAACTCGCCTCCCCTGCCGCCCTCGAAGAGGAGTAACGCGAGTGGTGTCATCTGTATCGCGCGGAATTTGTATCGCGAGACATTTCCGTTGATTTGAATTTGTAGGGGCGGCGTTCATGCCCGGCCCGGCTCGTTTCCAGCTTCGAGTCTCGAGCCTCTAGCCTCCAGAACTCTCCTTGACAATCTAGGAGAACATCCGTAGACTCCTAGTCCATCTAGGAGGCGTTGCTAGATGTATAACGACCGCGCCCTTCTTCAGGGCACTCTCGACATGCTCATTCTCAAAGCCGTTTCTCTCGGCCCGCTTCACGGCTACGGCATCCTGCTGCGCATTCAGCAGATTTCCAAGGACCGTCTCGAAATCCAGCAGGGCTCTCTCTATCCCGCGCTCTATCGCCTCGAACATCAGGGCTGGATTATGAGCGCCTGGGGTGAGTCGGAAAACAATCGCAAAGCGAAATACTATCGACTCACCGCAGCAGGCAAACGCCGCCTGCAGGCCGAAGCGCAGAACTGGAACCGCATGGCCGACGTCATCGCCGGAATTTTGCGCACCACGCCCGAGGAAGTATGAGTCTCCGCTGCCACTCTATGTTCCGGATGCCCGCCTTCCCATTTCGATGCCACGAATTAAATTGTCATTCCGAGGAGGAGCGGCTTCCCCCGGCGACGAGCCTGCCTGCCGCCGGCAGGGAATTTGCATTTCGGTTTTACGTTGTCATTCTGAGGCGCAGTTTTTCCGCGCCGAAGAATCTCGCCGTGACGTTAGCGGTTGTTCGCGGCGGATGGCCACGTCGTACACTCAGCGTCAGCAGAGCGGATAGTTATTCGCAGTTTCGCCGCAGCACATTTGAACCGGAGAGATGACCATTAAACTCTTCACACATTTCTGCCTATGGATTCGCGCAATCTTTCGCCGCTCTCGCACCGAGAGCGACATGGACACTGAGCTTCGCTCGCACATCGAAGCCTACGCCGAAGATCTGATGCGAACCGGCATCTCCCGCGAAGAAGCTCTGCGCCGCGCCCGCCTTGAATTTGGCGGCCTCGAACGCGTCAAAGAAGAATGCCGCGAATCCCGCGGCATTCCCATAATCGAAAGTCTTCTTCAAGACTTGCGCTTTGCCTTTCGCATGCTACGCAAATCGCCCGGATTCACCGCTGTCGCCGTGCTCACGCTGGCCCTCGGCATTGGCGCAAATACCGCCATTTTCAGCCTCATTGATGCAGTCTTGCTTCGTTCGCTCCC
>JASHYE010000031.1 GCA_030043155.1 Candidatus Acidiferrales bacterium
TCCGAACCGCTTGCTGCGTCAAGTTTGCCGTGGCTGGGGAGCGTTACTCCTGTTCGCACGAGAAGATTGTACTTTTCCGAGAAACTGACCGATCCAAATGATCCCACCAGCGCGACGGAATTTTATCTTACCGTCGATGGGCAGAAGCCGCAGATGTTCGATCCCAAATCGGGCGTGCCGAATATTATTGCTAAGCAAGGAACTGTGGAAGATTGGATCATCGAGAATCGATCCAGCGAATTGCACGCGTTTCACATTCATCAGCTGCATTTCATGCTTCTCGATTATTTGGGAAGGCCGGTGAATGAGCCGTTTCTTCGCGATACGGTGAACGTGCCGTACTATGACGGCAGATCGCTCGTCTATCCGAGCGTCAGGATACGGCTGGACTTTCGCGATGCGAATACCGTTGGCGATTTTGTGTACCACTGTCACCTGCTGGAACATGAGGACAATGGAATGATGGGATTAATCCGCGTAGAGCCTGCGGATGCGGCGCAAAATTCCAAAGAGAACGGCGTCGCCGCGCCAACGTCATCTTCAGGCAGTGCGCGACCCTCGCGCTCGCCTCGATAAACAAACGTTCGTGCGGTCGTCATCTGTTATTCATTTTTGTGAAATACGTTTTTGACATACGCGCGTCACTTTAAGAAACGGATCGAGGATTTTGTTTTTCTCTTCATCTGAGGAACATCTTCGTGTAATCCACGCCGAGTAGAAATTCCCACGCTTCTCCAAATTCTCTCGAAAGACAGGAGGATAAATGTCGTTTAAGCGTGTAGCTTCAGACGCATTGCGTGGTTTGCGCGTGGGGCTTGCAGCCCTGGCGCTTTTCCAGTTCACCATTGGCGCTTCGTTCAGCGGGGCAGTTCCCGCGCCAGCACCGGACCATGATGGCGATACGCGCACTCCGATCAAGCACGTTATCGTGATCATCGGCGAGAATCGCAGCTTTGACCATGTCTTCGCCACTTATGTACCAAAGCCGGGACAAACTGTGTGGAACCTTTTGTCTGAGCGGATCATCAAGGCTGACGGTACGCCCGGGACGAACTTTTACAAGGTGGAGCAAACCGCAGCCGTAGACGACTCCTCTGACCAGTTTCTGCTCAGCCCCAGCAAGGTTTCTTTCGCTGGCGACGTGCTCCCGGCTCCGCTGGTAGGAGGGGCCGAAGACTCGTACATCCCGAGCGACAGCCTGAGCCTGGCCAAAGCGAGCGAACAGGGCCTGCCGAACAGCTACTACGAAGATTTAGTCTCCGGAGGGACGGGACTGACTTCAAAGATTCCTGACACGCGCATCACCAACGTGAATTCGCTGCCGCCGGGGCCTTTCCAACTCACAAACGGCAGCACATTCGTCTACAACTCCTACGCCGCGAGCCCCGTCCATAGGTTCTATCAGATGTGGCAGCAACTGGATTGCAGTGTTCAGAATGCTACGTGGCAAAATCCGTCCGGTTGCGATGCCCGGTTGTTTCCATGGGTCGAAGTGACTGTGGGAGCGGGCTCGGCCACCGAACTGAACGGTCAGACTCAACCGACAAACTTCAACACAGAATACGTGCCGGGAGACGTTACGACGGGTGAGGGCTCCACTTCGATGGGCTTCTACAACATGCAGGAAGGGGATGTGCCTTACTTCAAGATGCTCGCCGACACGTACGCAATGAGCGACAACTTCCACCAGTCCGTCAATGGCGGCACCGGAGCGAACCACATCATGCTCGGTCACGGCGACGCCATCTGGTTCAGCGACGGAAAGGGCAACGCAATGCGGCCGCCTCACGACGTGGCTACAGGCGGTACCACGCCCGATGGCGCGCCTACCGTCCTGGACGAAGTAGAAAATCCTAATGCGATGACCGGCACGAACAATTGGTGGAAAGAAGATGGCTACGGCGAAGGATCTCCGGGTGCTTCTCCTTATGGTGGAGGATCGTACAGCGATTGTGCCGATCCAACCCAGCCGGGAGTTTCCACGGTCGTCAACTACCTTCAGTCATTGCCAAAACCAGTCGATCCGCATTGTCAGGCGGGCCACTACTACCTGCTGAACAATTACAATCCAGGCTACTTTGGCAACGGCAACGACGCGTTCACAGACAAGAGCCCATACAACACCGTTTTCACCGTTCCGCCGTCGTCAACGCCGAGCATTGGCGACGATATGATCGCGCACGATATTTCCTGGAAATACTACGGCGATCAGTGGAACAACTATGTGGGCGATCCATACCAGATCAACTACGGCGCAGTGGGTTCGGAAAACGAACTCGGGACAGGAACAATTACCGCCTCCGATGAGTACTGCACGATCTGCAACCCGTTTGCGTACGACACATCGATCATGGCCAATGCAGCTGTTCGCACTGCACATAATGACGACATCACTGGCGCCGGCGGGCTCTACTCGGATATCAGCGGCGGCACGCTTCCGGCTGTTTCTTTCGTCAAGCCCAGCGCGTTCGTTGACGGACATCCGTCGTCGTCGAAGCTGGACCTGTTCGAAGGCTTTGTGCAGAAGATCGTAGGGATGGTGCAGAGCTCGAAGGAGTATGCCAACAACACCGCGATCTTCATCACCTTCGATGAGGGTGGCGGCTACTACGACTCCGGTTACGTACAGCCGCTCGACTTCTTTGGCGACGGCACGCGCATTCCGCTGATCGTGGTCTCGGCGTACTCGAAGGGCGGACGCATCGCGCACAATTATTCCGATCATGTCTCCATTCTGAAGTTCATCGAAAGGAACTGGAATCTGCCGCCGGTGAGCTATCGCAGCCGCGACAATTTCCCGAATCCAATCTCGGAGGGAGACAACCCCTACGTGCCAGTGAACGGCCCGGCGATTAGCGATCTATTCGAGCTGTTCGATTTCGGCCCCGGCAGCGGTCATTAGTCGCAAACGCGGTCAGGCCTTTCAGCTGTGTAGGAGAGTAGGAGATTTCTGGCGCCGGTGCCCCCAGACACCGGTGCCAGAAATGATTTTTCTTCAGGGTAATTCGCTGCGAACGATGCTGTGCTCGTGTGTCCGATGCGCTGCCGAGAAACTTCCCAAACAGACAGCCAGACATTTGTGGCGAAGCGGCAGGAGTAGCTTGGCGATGGCGCTTTGTGCCGCGCGAATCAGGAAAAGTCAACCCGACTACTCGCGCCTGCCTGCGGCGGGCAGGCAAGAAGGCTGCGCGATAGGAAGAAAACTTTGAGTCGTCCGTTTTCGGCTGAGCTGAAGCTCAGCCCTCCTAAAAGCGTGCGCGGTGCGCGACGGGCGTAGCTCTTCAGTTCCCATGTAGACAAGCAGCGCCGCTACGAAGACGCCCACGCTCAGAATACGAGCGTGGGGCACCCCGTAAAAGTGGATAGGCCGCGGAGTTTCGCGAAAGGAGCGAAACTTTGCGCTACATAGCTACACAGCCACAGAACTGCAAATGCAGATCCTTCGACTCCGCGCATAATGCGCTCCGCTCAGGATGACACAAGCGGGGCGAGGGGGCGTGCTGAGGTCAGGGACGCGATGCGATGCATCGCGCCCTTCCTTCGTCAGGGCAAGCGGGCGGACCCTTCCGTCGTCAGGGTAAACAATCCCTGCCCCTACGAAATGCGAAACGACAAAAAAGATGAGTTGCTGAATCTAGTGCGACTGCGCCGCCTTTGTTTTGACGGAATGCCA
>JASHYE010000269.1 GCA_030043155.1 Candidatus Acidiferrales bacterium
CTTTACGTTCGCCTAGTTGTCAATCTGAACTGGGATGCATGCCTCAGTTGATGTTGTTGAAGACCCTCTAATATCACAGTGCAGGCGAGGCATGAAGCCATAAATAAGTACTTCACTGTGTGGTTAACGTATGCTATACTCCGTCCTATGATAGACGCATGCCTCTCGCCTCAAAGGAAGGCCCCGCTGTGGAATCCGGCATCCACGACACCCAGCCAGAGTTTCGCGGGCTGACTCGGGCCGATCCGCGACTTTTTGCCACCGCTCCTGCCAGTCCTAATCGACACACCCACGATTTATTAGAATTCGCCGTAACTCACAGAAAACACTCGCTCGGACGCGTTCCTAATCGACAGAGATGCGCGCTTTTTTCCATTTCTAATCGACACGGATACGCGGCTTTTCGCTTTTTATGCGCTTTCGAAATTCTAATCGAGTTTCTATGGGAAATTAGAATCCAATGCAATCCACTGAAACAAAAGAGCGAGCTCATTTCTAATCGAGTTTTTTCGCGAAAAAACTCGCCCTATCGTCCATTTCCGGACACCACTTTTGCGGGGGGGGGGTACGGGCCGGCGGAGTCGGAGGCGGGGATGACGGGGTCGTCGGTGGTGGCGACGGCGCCTTTTTTGTCGGCGGCGTGGATTTTGCCGTCTTTGTCGAAGAGGAACGAGCGGTCACCGGTTTTTCCGTACTGCGCGGGGATGGCGGCGATTTCGAAGCTGGGAGCTTCCGAATCGGCGCCCGTGATGACGCGGTAGCGGAATTTGTAGCCATTGCTCTCGCCGGAGGCGAGGGAAGCGTCGAGCAATTTTGCGGCGCTGGGAGAGACGCCGCCCTGTTTCGGAGGGCCGAGTTCTGCGAGCGTGTCGGGGAGTTTGCCGAAGGCGCTCTGGTAGGTCGCGATGGCCTGGGCGATTCCCTGGAGCGTGTCGATGGCGTCCTGCTCGTGAATTTGGAGCAACTGCGCGGCCCATTCTTTTTGCAGAGAGGGAATGTCGATGAGAAGCAGGCCGAGAGAGAGGAGTTTCCAGTTGCCGTCCTCGCGAACCAGGCCGATGCGAATGTTGTGTGCGTCGGCGACGACTGCGGGAATGTAAGCGAGATTGTCGTGGACGAGCGGCGTGTCAAAGGTGAACTGTTCGGTGGCGTCGAGAGCTTCGCAGCGGAGTTGCGGGCGGCCTTCGGCGTTGTTGGTGAGCAGCGGACGGCCGCGCGCGTCGAGAAGCACGAAGCGCTCCATGAGGGCGATGCGGTCGTCGGAAGAAAGCGCGTTGAAGGCGATGCTGTTGGAGTCGGTGAGGTATTTTGAAAATTCGGCAGCGTCCTGGCGGCAGGCGGCGCTGAGAGCTTCTGTGAGAGCGGAGATGGGCGTGGCGGCGGGAACCGGAGGGGCTTCAGTTTGCGCGAGAGCAGCCGGGCAGACTGGAAAGGGCAGGAGCGAAAATAAAATTGCGAGCGGCAGGGCAGCGAGGCGCGAAGTTTTTTTCATGATTTGGCGCGCGAAAGGATTGCGGCGAGATCTTTGGTGAATCGGGAGCGCGGAATCACTTCGGTGCAGCCGGCGTTGCGGGCGCGCTGGGCGAGGTCGACCTGGACATGCGAGAAAAACGCGACGATGGGAAGCTGGGAATCGCGCGCGCGGAGTGAAGCGATGGTTTCGACGGGTGCGCTGCGAGCGTTGAGGTCGATGACAACGAGCCGCGGCGGAGTGCCGTTGATTGCGGCGAGGAGCGCTTCGCCGGAGCTGAAGGGTTTCATTTCCACGCCGGAGTGCTTAGCGGTTTCCAACATTTTAGCCTGAAAGAAAATATCGTCTACGAGAGCCAGAATTTGTGCCACGAAGCCTCCGCGAAAAGAACCTTCAAGGATGTATCACGCGCGCGGGCGCGGTCAAGTTGCATCCGGCGGCTGCATCGGGCGACCCGGCGAGTGAGTAGGATGCGGGCGAGCGGCAAATGGCTTTGCGGCGGGAATGAGGAGACGAGAATACATCGCGCGCGTGATGCGCGCAGAGCAGCATTGCGCTTTTGTCGTGGCTGGAGCCACGACCCACAAGGCGAGTCGCCGAGGGGCGGCGAATGGCGGGCGCGGCGTTTCTCCGGCGCGGCGAGTTGCGGTATAAAGGAGCGAACGCATCGCCGAGGGAGGCGCAAAATGAAGCCCGCCATGAAAGAGTCAACGCTGCCGGGAGTGGAAGTGCTCGAGCAGACGCCGATTATTCTGGAGAAGCTGGTATCGCTGGCGAACGAGGAGCAATTGCAGTGGAAGCCTTCGGCGGAGAGATGGTCGATCAGCGAAGTGCTGGCGCATCTGGCGGACGTGGAAGTGGCGGGATTTCGCGAGCGCATCGAGCGCATGGTGCAGACGGATATGCCGCAGCTTGCGGCGTACGATCAGGAAGCGCAGTACAAAGCAGGGCGGTATACGGGAGGGAAGGCGCGCGAACACTTGAAGACATTTTGTCACGAGCGCGACCGCAGCGTTTCGTGGCTGCGTTACATGCCGGAGAGCATTGTGGCGCGCAAGGGGCAGCATGAGCTGTTTGGGCAGATTACAGTGGCGCAGTTGATGAACGAGTGGGCGTTTCATGACCTCGGACACATAAGGCAAATTGCGGAGCTTTTCCGCTCGCACGCGTTCTTTCCGTTGATGGGGCCGTTCCAGAAGGGCTACACAATCAAGCCTTAAGTTAAACGAAAAACGATGGACGAATTATCGCGACGCATCCTAGAGGTTTTTGATGAATTGGGACGCGAGACGCTCGACCTGCATGCGTTGCGGGAAGTTGCGGGCGGAAACGATCCGGCGCAGCGCGATGCGGTGGTGAGCGCGGTTGAGTTGCTGGAGCGTGCGGGGGATCTGGAGGTCAGCGGGGAAGCGGATTTCTACCACCGAACGGAGCAGGGGCGGCTGGCGGTGGCGAAGCCGCTCGATGTGACGCTCTATTCGCGTCCGAAATGTAAGCTGTGCGATGAGGCGCGCACGGCGATTGAGCCGATACTGCGCGAATTCGGCAGCACGTTGCGCGAAGTGAATATTGATGAAGACGAGGAATTGAAGGAGCTGTACACGAATGATGTGCCGGTGGTTTTTCTGGGCGCGAAGGAAATTGCGCGGCACAACGTGGATACGGTGAAGTTTCGAGCGGCGCTGGAAGAAGCGGGGAAATAGAGTTGCCGATTTGCTTGGAGACGACGCAGCGCGAAGACATCGCGCACAAGGCAGCGCGAATAGGAAATAATGCGTGCGCCGTGTTTTATGTCGCAGCTGAAGCTGCGACCCCCTGAACTGCGGGCTGGCGGCTGCGCGAAGCGACTAGGGCAATACAGGCGCGGTGAAGTTTCGCGCGGCGCTGGAAAAGGCGGGGAAGTAAAACAAGCTCCGCGCATCGGGGGTTACCTTTATTGCTTGATAAAGTACCGTCGGAGCTAAAACTTAGCGGGTCTATAAAAGAATGGCTCCGAGCTCTTCTTTTGGAAACGGCCCTCCGCGTATGGTTGATTCTGTCAGCTCTCAGTACGTTATCCACATTCT
>JASHYE010000270.1 GCA_030043155.1 Candidatus Acidiferrales bacterium
ACGCCAGGTGCGGCGTAGAAGTAATAATTGCCGAGACCGTCGGAGGTGAACGGATTGGGTGCAGGCGTGCTGAGCGTCGCGTCCGTGTAAAGATTCGCGAGCGGCGTGCACGGCGCGACCGTCACATTCGCAGGCTGCGTACAGACCACGATCGTCGCGCCCGCGGCCGGCAAGCCTTGCTCATTCCGCACCACGCCATCGTGCCGAGACCCCTGGGCGCGAGCACGAGGCGCGGCGGCCAAAAGCGCCAGCGCGGCGAGGATGGCAACCGCTGAATCAGCTCCGAGCGCTACGAAAATGTACTTCATCAGTTTTATCGGTTTCATCGAGAGTGTTCCTTCGCTGATTCGATTCGTGGGCAGGATTCATGTTGGCAGCTTTTGTGTCGCTGCGGGAGTCTTTGTACGGACGCCATCAGGCTGTCCCTATGACTTAGGGATAACCCGAGCAGCCGTGAGCGACATGCTGTGCGCGGATTTCTCCCGCGCACCCTGCGGGAAGTATTTGGCGGCGCGGTCGGCGTCGAGAACAGCGTTGCAATGCTTGCAAATCGCCACGCCCGCGCGAACTTTTTCGCCGCACGCGGGACATTCCACTGATCGCTGCGGCACATAAGCCCATTCGCGTTCGAGTTTCATCGCCAGAGCTGCGCGGCGGTGCATGTCGGAAATTTCGCGGTACGAATGCCCGCGCGCCCACATCTCGTCAGCTTCAACGATGAGCTGGCGATACCACGCGTCGCGCATCTCGCGCGCTGCACTGAGTTCCGCTTCCGAAGGCCGGTCACCTGCGCAAACAAAAATGCCATGCTGTGCCAGATCTTGAATGATGTCCGTCGCAATTTCGCGCGCCGAGATCATAAATGGAAAGCGGTGATTATCACCGAGGTCAATGGCGTCGCCTCGCGGCGTGATGATCAGCAGCGCGCATGATTCGTCTTCGGGACGCGCCGGAATATGGAAAATTCCGTACGTTCGAGTAACGTAGAAATCCTGGTCTGAGATGGAAGCAATCGTCGCCTGCGATTCGCGTGTGCGCGAATCGAAATTACGGCCGGCAGGAGTGATGTCGCGAATCAAAGTGGTCATTGTGGTTGTGCGATTCCCTTCGGTATTTTTGGATTGTGGATCGAAAATCTATACTGGCTAGTCGGATTCCTTCTGCTGGGGGTGGACTGTGCACGCACTACGCTGAGACCACAAAAGGCGTGCCGTGAAATGCAGGAGTGGCCTCGCTGAAAACACCATCCGCGTGCGCCTGCCATTCGTGGTCGCGAAGCTCTTCGCGGCGCGAGAGCGCGGCGCGATGCTGCTCCGGGCGCTGCGCGCGCGCAAACTCGACAGCACGCACGATATATTCGCACGCACTGGTCGAGAGCGGAATGAATTCCCCCCGCGGTCCTTGCAGCGTGAAGCAGTGTTCATATTCGCCGCGATGCGGATATGGTCCGAGCGCCGGAATCGAAATGCCGTCGGCTCGCTCGATTGTTTGTGTGTACCATTGTCGCGGACTGCCGTAGGATTCCGGCGGCATCCAGCGTTCGATGTGCCAGCGATCGTGTGGAAAATATTTCGGGACTTCGCGCAGCTCGGTAATTTTGCGGGTCGGGTTCCCGTGCGCGTCGTTGTCGCACCATTTGCCGCCGATCCACGTCAGGCGCGACCATCCCCACACCGCCCGGAAGTTCGGCTCGCCGAAGCGGTTCAACCCGCCTGCCCGCGCCAAGCGCAGTTCAAGCGACGCCGGCGCATCATGCGTTTCACGAAGGACCTGAATGCGGCTGGTTGGCAATGTCAGTTTACTTGGCAATGCTTGTACTCTGTGATATACAGGCGGCCGTCGGGCGTGTTTCGGAGGGTGCTACCAGTGAGGGTACTGGACACGTTTGACAAGCGTTGAGGGGCTGGGAACAGCCTCGGAGTTCGAGTCTCCCACTCTCCGTTTCGCCTCAACGCGTTAAACTAGTTGAATAACCAGGTTGCGTTTGGTAGGCTATGGTTGCTTGTCAAGCGTGTCCATGGAATTTTGGAGGGCGGCGGAAACGCCGCCCTTCTTGTTTTCCAAGGAAGCCTGCGATGTCATTGGCGGTTGTTGCTTATCCGGATATTTCGCAGAAATACCGAGACTGGATCGAAGACATACGAGCAGCTCACGATGAACTCTATTATCGTGCGATTGAGCCTCATTTCACGCTGGTTTTCCCGGTGCACGACTTTATTGCTGAAGAACTAGCTCAGCATGTGCGGACGCAATGCTCGGGATTTGAAACGATTCGTTTTGCCCTTCGTTGCGCAACATGCGTGAAAGACGCGTTCAGCGACTACATGCACGTTTTCCTTGTGCCTGATACTGGGTTCAGTTCGCTTGTGCGGCTTCACGACAGACTGTATGGCGGACCCTTGGAACACGAGATCAGACTGGATATTCCATTTATTCCACACATCGGCGTTGGTAATTGTCGCGATTTTACAAAAATGAAGCGGCTCGCGGACGAGCTGAACAGGGAACCGTTTTCCGTGGAAGGTACAATCCAGATGCTCGATCTAGCGACTTATATAGATAATTGAGTGACCACGATCGAGCGTATCCCGCTGAGACGCGCAGCTTTGTAGTGCAGAGGCAGTTCCCTTTCCACACCACATAGAAAAAGTAAACTGCCCCAGCAATACAACCGCTGCTTTCTGCTAGTAACCAGTGGGAATGGCCAAGCTGTCGATATATGCCCCGCTGCGTGGGGAATCGGTCCAGACCTGGAATCCAGTGACGAAGTAGAAGATGTACGCCGCCGAGAGGCCGCCCGAGGGTCCGTAAATCGGGAATACGGTTTGCCCGCCGACGTCGTAAAAATCGATGTCCTGCATCACGGCGCGTCCCCAGTGCGAAAGATCCAGAAAATCGATGCGCGCCTGGTTCGCATTGATGGAAGATTTAATCGGCACGCCCGCCATGGTCAGCTCGCCGGTGAAGAGCAAGTCAAGGTCGCTCGCGCGCCCGCCCGCTCCTTCCTTGATGATCTGCGAAATGGAAATGCCGAGCTGCTCCCACGCGTTTTCCTGTTCGAGCGCGGTGTACGCGATCAGTTTGCCGACTTGATT
>JASHYE010000271.1 GCA_030043155.1 Candidatus Acidiferrales bacterium
AAGCCATCTAGCGACAGTGGACGAGAAGGGGCGCCTGAAGGTGCCCGCGGATTTCCTCGCCGAATTGCGCCGTCTGGGCCAGAAATTTTACGTGACCAGCGAGAATGGCGACCGCGCACGCATTTATCCCATGAAAGTCTGGGAAGAGATCGAAAGGAAGCTGGCCAAGCTTTCTTCGCACAATCCGGCCAAACAGAAATTCCTGGCGCGAACGAACTACTTTGGGCAGGTCGTCGAGCTTGACGGGCAGGGACGCATTTTGATCCCGCCGGTGCTTCGGGATGCGGCTGAGATGAAGGGTGAAGTCACGGTGAGCGCGCAGTTGACATACCTGGAAGTTTGGAACCATGCGCGGTTCCTGGCGCAGATGAAGAACAACCCGATCACCGCGGAAGACGAGAGGCAGTTGGACGTTCTGGGAATTTAGCGAGTTCGAGCGGTATTGGTTTTGAGCGTGCTGCACACGCCGGTTTTGGCCGCGGCCATCATTGAATGGCTGCGCATCAAGCCGGACGGAACGTACCTGGATGCGACAGTCGGCACGGGTGGGCACGCTTTGGGGATCCTGCAGCAACTGAAGACAGGGCGACTGATTGGGTTGGATCGGGACCCGCAGGCGCTGACCATTGCGCGGGAGCGGTTGAAAGAGTTTGAAAGGCAGGTAACGCTGGTGCACACAGATTTTTCGAAGATTGATGAAGTGGCAAGCGAGCTGAAGGTGAAGCTCGACGGCGTTGTGGCCGATCTGGGAGTTTCGTCGCTCGAATTGGACACTCCGGAGCGCGGTTTTTCGTTCCGCTGGGGCGGACCGCTGGATATGCGCATGAATCCGGATTATCCGTTCGTAGCGGAAGAGATTGTGAATCACTGGCCGGAGCGAAAGCTGGCCGACGTGCTCTATCAATTCGGGGAAGAGCACGAATCACGCAGAATCGCCAGGGCAGTTGTGCGGGCGCGGCCTATCCGCGACACCGAGCACCTGGCAACGGTTGTGGCAGGGGTCCAAAAAGCAAGGGGAAGGCAGAGACTGCATCCCGCGACAAAAACGTTTCTGGCGCTGCGGATAGCGGTGAATCGAGAGTTGGAGGAACTCGGGCAGTTTCTTTCTAGGACCCCCGCCACTTTGTCTCCGGGAGCGAGATGGGCGATTTTGAGCTACCACTCGCTCGAAGATCGCATGGTCAAGCGCGGCTTTCAGGAGCTGGCGCGGACCGGCGAATTTACGATTCTCACCAAAAAGGTCATCCAGGCCGGCGAATCCGAAATTCACAGCAATCCGCGCGCGCGAAGCGCGAAATTGCGCGTGATCGAGAAGCGCGGCTGGGAGACCGGCGATGAGGAACAGAGGGAAGCGTCATGACGGAATTTTACACTTCAAAGCGCATCGATAATTCGCGGCTGTCGCGGCCTTCGGCTTCGCGATGGCGCGAGTATGCGCGCCGCCTGGCATGGGCTGGCGCATTAGCGTGTTGCGCGCTGCTCTATACCTGGCAGCATTTTCAGGACATTCAGTTGCGCTATCAGCTCGAAGAGCTACAGGCGCGCCAGGCGCAGGCCATGGATCTCAACCAGCAATTGCACTTGGAAGCGGCGTCGCTCGCCTCGCCGATGCGCATTGACTCCATTGCGCGCCAGCAGCTCGGAATGACCGTATCCGCTCCGGCACAGTTCCTTCCCGCGGCGACGACGGACGCTACTCGCGACGCTTATTTGGCGCAGCGCGTGCCGACTCAGCCCGCGCAATGACGAATGCAGAGGGCCGATGATCTTGGGAGCATGTTTTTTGCTTTGGGCATAGGTTTCGGGCAGCCGGCCCAGAGGCGGCGCGAGGCAGCGTATCGCCGCATTGCGGAATGAAAAGAATTTTCGAGTTGGGCCGGAGTCCATGGCGCGAAGCAGTTCCCGTCTGCGTTTGTTGGTTGTTTTTGGCCTCGCAGTGGTTTGGATGTTGGCCGTTGTCGCCCGCCTGAGTTACCTGCAGCTCTACCATTACCGCGATTACCTGGAACGAGCGCATCGCCAGCAGGATCGCATTATCGAAGTGAGCCCGATGCGCGGCCCGGTTTACGACCGCAATGGCCGTGAATTGGCCATGAGCATCTCTGTGGACTCCTGCTTTGCCGATCCTGAGGAAATCACTGATCCCGACATGGTGGCGCGGCTGCTTTCTCATATTTTGGGAATGTCGTCTGACGAAATTCAGGAAAAGCTGGCGGAATCGCGAACGTTTGTTTGGATTGCCAGAAAAATCACGCCGGAGCAGAGGGCGCGCATTGAGGCGCTCAATTTGCGCGGGATCTATTTCCAGAAAGAAAACAAACGGTTTTATCCGGAGCATTCGCTGGCCGCAGCAGTGCTCGGATACGTGGATGTAGACGAGCACGGGCTTGGCGGGATCGAATACTCTCTCGATAAGGAAATTCGCGGACGGCCGGGCCGCATACTCGTTCTCGCCGACGCCCGGCGGCAATGGCTGGATAGCAGCGAAGCGAAATCTGACGTTGGCGATACCGTGGTTCTCACGATTGATCAGACCATTCAATACATCGCGGAAAAAGCGCTGGCGGAAGGCATTGCGAACACGCACGCAAAGGGCGGCTCGGTTGTGGTGCAGGATCCGAGCACAGGGCAATTATTGGCTGTGGCGAACTGGCCCAGCTTCGATCCCAATGACGCCCATTCGTATCCCACGGATGATTTCATCGACCGCGCTGTGTCCTCTGCCTATGAGCCGGGCTCGATTTTCAAAACCATTCTGCTGTCTGCTGCGTTTCAAGAAGGCGTAGCGCTGCCGGACCAACTCGTCGATTGCCAGATGGGGTCGATCGTCGTTGCTGGGAAGGTGATTCACGATCATGCCCCCTTTGGACTGATTTCGGTGGCTCAAATTCTGGAGCATTCGAGCGACGTCGGCTCGATCAAGATTGCGCTGAAGCTTGGCGCGCCTAAATATGATCAATACATCCGCAGTTTTGGCTTTGGCCAACTGACCGGAATCAAGCTGCCCGGCGAGAATCGTGGCCTGCTGCGTCCGCTCGATGACTGGACGGCCACTTCAATCGGCTACATCGCGATTGGGCAGGAGATCAGCGTGACTCCAGTACAGATGATCTCAGCCGAATCGGCGATTGCGAACGGGGGCGTGCTGCGGAAGCCGCAAATTGTCCGGCAGGTGCTGCGGAATGGGCAGTTGATCATGCAAGGCGATCCCGATCCTCGGCGCGTAATCGACGAAACCACGGCGGCCACCATGCGGAACGTTATGGAGCAGGTCATTCTGGTGGGCACGGGCAAAGGATGGGCGCAGCCGGACGGCTACACAGCGGGTGGGAAGACCGGCACAGCCCAGAAAATCGATCCGGCGACGGGCCGCTATTCGAAAACGGATTACAACGCATCATTTACGGGATTTGCGCCAGTCAATAATCCTGCGATTACGGTTCTGGTAAACCTTGACTCGCCGCACGGCGGCAGCCATGAGGGGAACGCCACGGCGGGGCCAATATTTAAAGAGGTTGTGGAACAAGCGCTCGCTTACCTGAATGTGCCGCACGACGCGGAGATGCCCACGCTGGAAAAGGCGTCTTTGCGAACCAAAAGGGGCGCTCCCGCTAATCTGGACTTTAAGCCGACGGCAAAGCGCAGTGTGGCTTCCAATGAGCCGGTCGAGACGCCCGCAGCCATGGGCGCGACCGTGCCGGTTTCGTCGACAGTGGCGATTGCGGAGGGGCAGGCGGTCACGATTCCGCGCCTGACGGGCCAGGGCGTGCGCGCCGTGATCGAAGCCTGCTCGCGGCTGGGGCTCACCCCGGTACTCATAGGAGATGGCGTCGCTCTGGACCAGAGTCCCGACGCCGGAACGAGGGCCCTGCCGGGAACCAGGGTCATCGTGCACTTCGGGCGCAGCGCTGACGCTTCCGGCACATCGCCAAGCAACAATTAGACGATCAAATGGGATCACACGATAACAGCCGTGCAAACGAGAAGAGCGGAGGCGGAGGAACAGCGCTTGCGGAAATGGCCATGAAATTAAGCCAAATTTTTTCTGGCG
>JASHYE010000272.1 GCA_030043155.1 Candidatus Acidiferrales bacterium
CAAAAGCGGCGTTGACGCCCTTCTGTGCCTGCATCACCAGTTCGCGGTCGTCTGTCTGGCCGACGCGAGACCGCGTCGGAACCGCTATCGCGGCTGCACTGGCTGCCACATCTTTTGGGACGTGATCCATAGGATTTCGGTTACATCCGGTTCTAAGGGTATCCTCTCAGTTAGCACTTGCGATAATCATATGTTTCATGTGACAATCCCCACATGATAATCGGAGAGCGGTTGCGCACATTACGTGAATTCAAGAAGCTGTCCCAAGGCGATATCGAGAAGCGTACTGGGCTGCTTCGCTGTTACATTTCTCGAGTCGAGAACGGCCACACGGTTCCCGCCATCGAGACCCTTGAAAAGCTGGCCCGGGCAATGGAGATTCCGCTCTACCAGCTATTCTACGACGGCGAAGAGCCGCCTGAACTGCCAAATCTTCCGAAGCGCAAGTCTTCGGACGATATTGCGTGGGGCAGCAAGGGCAAAGAAGCGCGTTTTCTCAGCCGGTTTCGCCGGACCTTGGGGCGGATCGACGACGCAGATCGTCGCCTGCTGTTTTACATGGCTCAAAAAATGGCCACCCGCTAGGGCGGCCAATTTTGCCTGTAAATAGGCTCGCTTGAGCTTGCTTATTCCCACTCGATCGTGCTGGGCGGCTTGGAGCTGATGTCATATACGACTCGCGTGACATCATGCACTTCGTTGACCACGCGAACTGAGATTTTTTCGAGCACATCAGAGGGCAAGTGTGCCCAGTCGGCGGTCATGGCGTCCTCGGACGTGACGACTCGCACAGCGATCGTGTATCCGTAGCTTCGATAATCGCCCATAACGCCCACACTTCTCACCGGCAGCAGCACCGCGAAGGCCTGCCAAGTTTTGCCGTAAAGGCCTGCGCGACGAATCTCTTCGACGACAATCGCGTCCGCGCCGCGGAGCACCTCCAGTTTATCCCTGGTTACTTCACCTAATAGGCGAACTGCCAAACCGGGCCCGGGAAACGGATGTTTCAAAAGGATTTCATTGGGAAGGCCGAGTTCCCTGCCGATTAGGCGCACTTCGTCCTTAAAAAGGTCCCGGAGGGGCTCAATGAGCTGAAACGGCATGTCTTTTGGCAGGCCGCCGACATTGTGATGTGTTTTAATCACGGCGGATGGGCCTTTGACGGAAACGGATTCGATGACGTCAGGATAAAGCGTTCCCTGTACGAGGAAGCGCATCTCCGAGTGTGATGCTGCGGCAAGGCACCGCGCCTCTTCGGCGAAGACGGCGATGAATTCCGCGCCGATGCGCTTGCGCTTTTCCTCCGGATCGGTAACACCTGCAAGCCTGGCGAGGAAGCGCTCCGAAGCGTCCACGCCTTCCACTTTCAGGCCGAGGCGATTGCGCAACAGAGCGAGTGTTTCCTGAAATTCATTGCGGCGGAGCAGTCCGGTATCGACAAAGAAATTGCTGAGCCGGTCGCCGATGGCTCGATGCACAAGAACGGCGGCAACCGTGGAATCGACTCCGCCGCTGAGCGCACAGAGCACCCGCGCGTCGCCGACCTGCTTGCGAATCGACTCGACAGTATCGGAAACGAACGAAGCACGATTCCAGTTCTTCTTCGCGCGGCACACTTCAAAGACGAAGTTGCGAAGAATTTCCGCACCGCGCTCAGTGTGCTGTACTTCAGGATGAAACTCGACGCCATAAAAATGGCGTGACGCGTCTTCGATGGCGGCGACCGCATTGTCGGTGCGGCCCACGGTCTCAAAGCCCGCGGGCAGGCCGATCACGTGATCTCCGTGGCTGTTCCAGACTTTCAGGTGCGTTGGAAGGCCGCGAAAAAGCGTGGAATCCTTGTCGCGATCGAGCGTAGCCGGGCCGTATTCGCGGCGTTCAGCTTTGACCACGTTGCCGCCAAGGGAATGCGCCATCCACTGCATTCCGTAGCAAATCCCAAGAACAGGCAAGCCGAGACGAAGAACACTCGTGTCGCAAACGGGCGCGCCTTTATCGTAAACGGAGCTTGGGCCTCCCGAAAGGACGATCCCTGCGGGACGCATGCCGCGAATTTCATCAATAGAAGCATTGCACGGCAGAATGGCGGAAAACACCTCCTGCTCGCGAATGCGGCGCGCGATCAGTTGCGTGTACTGACCGCCAAAATCGAGGACGATCACGCCACCTGGCACATTCATGCGGAGAATTCCCTTTCGTCTTGGCGCGTGCGAATTTTTCTAACCCAGGACAATGTTGACCAGCTTTCGCGGTACGACGATCACTTTGGCGACGCTGTTGCCACGCACAAGCTGCTCAATGCGCGGATCTCCGAGCGCTTTTTCTTTCGTCTCATCGTCGCTCAGGCCGTCTTCGATAAGAACCTTGCCGCGCACGCGCCCGTTGATCTGAATAACGACCTCAAATTGCTCTTCTTTGGCCAGATCTTCGCGAAACTGAGGCCAGGTAACGCGCGTCAGGCCACCGGGGTTACCAAGCATCTCCCATAGCTCTTCGCAAATGTGCGGAGTAATAGGCGCGAGCATGAGGACGAGCAATTCGAGGAGGCGCTTCGAAATTTCCGGGCGCATCTCCTGAGCGAGCGGCTCATGCTCTTGAAGCTCATTGTAATACGTCATGATCAGCGCAATGGACGAATTGAAATGCCAGCGCACTTCGAAATCGCTGGTCACACGCTTGAGCGTCTGGTGCGCTTTGCGAAGCAGAAGCTTTTCTTTCGCGCTGGCCTGCGCTAAATCGATGGATTCGCCGAGGCCGCTTTTGACATTGCGCAGGCTCTCGGCATAACGGTCAACCAACCGATAGACCTTGTTGAGAAAGCGCGAGCAGCCCTCAATTCCATCTTC
>JASHYE010000273.1 GCA_030043155.1 Candidatus Acidiferrales bacterium
ATGCAATATAGAATAATCTATGTTCTATTGGAAAACAATAGGACTCTCGCAAGTGGCCCATCGCAAATTGGGCTATTGTAGTTTGCCGGAACACAACATCCGAAGGCGCCGTCGCGAAAAAATCGATTCTTCGTCCGCCCGCAAAGAGAGTAAAATTCGCGGTCACCCTCAGGAGGCCACTGATGTCGATTAAGCCACTATTGAAGGTATGGTCCGCTATTTTTGCGCTCGCCTGCATGCTTGCTTTCACATTTTCTTCGAACGCCCAGACTCTTACGAAGGATTCGCTGCAAGGGATGGAATGGCGACTTGTCGGTCCTTTCCGCGGAGGCCGCGTCGAAGCCGTCGCGGGAATTCCCGGCAATCCGTACGTCTATTATTTTGGCGCGGTAGCCGGCGGGCTCTGGAAAACCGTCGATGGCGGCGTGGACTGGACGCCGATCTTCGACAAGGAATCGAACCCATCCATTGGCGCTATCGCGATTGCACCTTCCGACCCGAACGTAATCTATGTCGGCACGGGCGAACCGTGTTTTCGCGGTGATATCACGTATGGCAATGGAGTGTACAAGTCAGTTGATGCGGGGAAAACCTGGACGCATATCGGCCTCGAAGACTCACGGCATATCGGCAGAATCTTGATCGATCCACAAAATCCGGACATCGTCTACGTCGCTGCTATCGGGCACGCATTCGGGCCGAACGAAGAGCGTGGTGTCTTTCGCAGCGCCGATGGAGGCAAGACCTGGCAAAAGGTCCTCTTCAAAGATGACAAGACCGGCGCGGTCGACATCGAATTTGCCGGCGGCAATCCTCACATCATCTATGCCGCGATGTATCAGGTGATCCGCAAGCCGTGGGATATTATCAGCGGCGGACCGGGCAGCAGCCTTTATAAATCCAGCGATGGCGGCTCAACCTGGCAACAAATCAAGGGCCATGGCTTCCCCGATGTGCTACTAGGGAAAATCGGCATTGCGACGTCCGCAGCGGATCCGCAGCGGGTGTATGCACTCGTTGAGGCGGCACAAGACAAGGGTGGTCTGTACGTTTCGCACGATCAGGGCGATACCTGGCAATTTGTTAACGGCGACCACCGGCTGATCCAGCGCGCATTTTATTACATTCATGTGTTCGCTGATCCAACAGATGCCGACAGGATTTATGTACAGGATGTCGGTTCATACCGTTCGATCGATGCTGGAAAAGACTGGGAGCAAATTCGAGTTCCGCACGGTGATAACCACGCACTTTGGATTGATCCGAAAGATCCGAAACGCTTGATCGCAGGCAACGATGGTGGCGCGACAATTTCCGTTGATGGCGGGGAGAGTTGGACCGCACAGGACAATCAGCCGACAGCGCAGTTCTATCACGTTGCTGCAGACGATCAGTTTCGTTATTACCTCTACGGCGCGCAACAGGACAACTCGACGGTCGCTATTGCAAGCAGCACCGACCATGGCTCCATCGGCCGGCAGGACTGGTATGACGTAGGCGGCGGTGAGAGCGGCTATATTGCGCCTCTTCCGCAAGGGAAAATTGTCTATGCGGGCGGAAACTACGGAATCATTACGCGCTGGGATAAGCAAACGGAAGAAGCGCACATGATTTCGCCTTATCCCGTGAACGCGGATGGTTCGGGCGCAGCGGACAACAAGTATCGCTTCCAGTGGACCGAGCCCATCCTCACATCGCCGTTTGACTCGCACGAGCTTTACATCGCCGCGCAAGTGCTTTTCAAGAGCACCGACGAAGGCCAGACATGGACAATCATTAGCCCCGATTTGACCCGCAATGATAAAAGCAAAGAGCAGGTACCCGGCGGACCAATTACGAAGGACAGCACCAGCGTCGAATTCTACGACACGATTTTCACTGTTGCTCTATCGCCCATTGATCGTGGCCTCATTTGGGCAGGCAGCGATGACGGACTTGTGCACGTCACGCGCGATGGCGGAAAGAATTGGACCGACGTTACGCCGAAGGACATGCCTGCCTGGAGCAAAATCAGCATGATCGAGGCTTCGCCGTTCGATGCCGGGACGGCATATGTTGCAGTCGACAGGCACATGCTGGATAACCTTGCTCCGTACGCTTACAAGACGAGCGATTTCGGCAAGACATGGACTACGATCACGGACGGCATTCCGAACGGCTCGTTCCTGCGTTCCATTCGCGAAGATCCCAAGCGAAAGGGATTGCTCTATGCCGGAACGGAAACCGGCGTGTTCGTTTCCTTTGACGACGGCGCGCGATGGCAATCGCTGCAACTCAATCTGCCCGTGGTTCCGGTTCACGACCTCATCGTCCACGGCGACGATCTGGCAATCGCCACGCACGGTCGCTCGTTTTGGGTATTGGACGACATTTCGCCGCTTCGCCAGCTGAAGCCCAGCGACCTGGATGCAGATGTGCACCTGTTCCAGCCCGCGCCCGCATATCGGACGCGCGGCGGAGGCTTCTTCCGCGCACGAGGGGCAATCGGGTCGAATCCGCCCAACGGAGTCATTATCGACTACTCATTGAAGTCTGCACCGAAGGGCGACATCACGATGGAGATTCTTGACGCGAAGGGGCAAGTCGTCCAGAAATTCTCCAGCAAGCAGGAACACGGAGCGGGGACGCAAGCATCCTTCAGGGCGCGCACGACCCTGCCACTTCCGAAGAAATCAGGCTTGAATCGTTACGTCTGGGACATGCAATACCCCATGCCTCTGTCCGTACCCAACGCACAGTACGATGGCGGGTTCCTGACGGGGATTCTGGCACTGCCGGGGAAATATGAGGTGAAACTGACCGTGGACGGCACTTCGTACACGTCACCTATCGAGTTGCAGATGGATCCGCGGGCGAAAATCTCTGAAGCCGATCTTCAGAAGCAATTCACGGTCGGACAGGAAGCTCGAAATCTCGAAGAGACCGATCACACCATGGTTCTCGAAATTCGCGACTTGCGCAGTCAACTTGATGCGCTCGAAAGCAGGCTCGGCAAGAGCGAGGGCGATAACGCGGTCCGCACTTCGGCCGACGACATCAAAAAGAAGCTCGATACAATTGAGAACCAGTTGATCTCCGTGAAGTCTACCGCAAACGAAGATCAGCTCAATTATGGAAACCTGTTGAGCGATCAGTTGGCTCAATTGGAAGACGTCATCGATGATGCCGACGCTGCCGTGCCGCAGGCGGACGTCGATCAGCTGGCTGTTTTCCGCGGTCAAATGGAAAAGCTCGAAACGGATTGGCAGAACATTACGAAAACGGATCTCGCCGACCTGAATGAGCTGATGCGCAAAAACCATGTGGCGTCGATCGGTATTTCCGCGCCGATTGCGAGCGGCGACTCGGACAACTGAGGTCCGACCCGACACAATTCGCGTCGCGGCAAAAATCATTCGTCTCGTATCCGTTAACAGAGCATCTGTGCGTTTGTGTTGGTCCGAGGCCTAACCTACAGACAATGTTGACCGGCTTTTGCCGTGAGGCTAGAATTCGCCGCATTATGCGAACATCCAGAGTGCTTCCGGGAATTCCCGTGATCATCCTTGTCGCTGCGTTAGTGCTGGCGCGGCCATCCTTCAGCCAAGGGCCGCGATATCAGCCGGACCCGCAGCTCGTCGCGCAACGCAACGCCCTGGAGAAAGAACTCGAATCGATTGCCGTTATCGACCGCAAAGTGATGGTCTCCATGCGTGACGGCAAGAAGATGGCGGCCGACATTTACCGCCCCAAGGGCGACGCTTCAAAATATCCCGCGATTTTTGTCCGTACGCCGTACAACTTCAATTTTTGGGACATTCAAAATGGCGCGCCCGCGGACATGAGCCAGCAGATTGAAGCCGTAAAGCGCGGCTATGCCTATGTTGAGATGCAAGAGCGCGGACATTTTTTCTCGCAAGGAAATTACGACATTCTTGGCCCTCCGCTGACGGATGGTTCGGATGAGGTTAATTGGATTACTTCTCAGCCGTGGTCGAATGGAAATGTGGGCACGACGGGCTGCTCGTCCACGGCGGAGTGGCAACTCGGAGTGGTCGCGCAGAATGATCCCGGCCTCACGACCTTCAACGTTCAAGGATTTGGCGCGGGAGTCGGACGCGTCGGGCCATATTACGAGCAGGGGAACTGGTACCGCGGCGGCGCCGTGCAGATGCTTTTTATTACGTGGCTCTATGGCGAGCAGAATCAAGTTCGCCCGATGTTCCCTGACGATGCCAGCCAGGAAGAATTGATCCGTGCCTCGCGCGCCTTCGATCTTGCGGCGCATTTTCCGCCAGTGGATTGGTCCACGGCGCTCTGGCATTTGCCGGAGATGGACATCATCAAGGCTGTCGACGGTCCGCATGGAATTTTCGCCGACCAAACGCCTGTGGCCACTGGTGGCGCGATGATCAAGCGCACGCCAAATGATCCGGCGTGGTACAAAAGCGGCCTGTGGAACGACAGCATGCCGGTCAAAAAGCCAGGACTCTGGTTCATGAGTTGGTACGATGTTTCGGTGTCTCCGAATCTTGCCGCTTACAACTTCGTCCGCCGCACCGCGCCCGCTGAGATTGGCAACGAGCAATACGCGATCATCGCGCCGGTTCTGCACTGCGCCTACACGCGAGCGACGCAAGATACGATGATCGGCGATCTCAGCGTCGGCGACGCGCGTCTCGACTACGACAACATCATGTACGGCTGGTTTGACCATTTTCTGAAAGGCGAAGACAACGGCGTTCTGCAGCAGATGCCGAAGGTACTCTATTATGTCGTTGGAGAAAACCGCTGGGAATCATCATCAACTTGGCCACCGGAAGGCGCGCAGACGATGACCTTTTACCTGAACAGTGAAGGGCGCGCCAACACGTTGTACGGAGACGGCTCCCTTGCGGAGAATGCACCTTTAGCCGATCACTCCGACAATTTTGTCTACGATCCGGGGAATCCGGTTCCCACTTACGGCGGAGGAGGCTGCTGCGAAGGCAACGCTGTGCACTTCGGCTCGTATGATCAGCGGCCAATCGAGGCACGCAACGATGTTCTTGTGTACACCACGCCGCCTTTTACCAGCGGCACGGAGATGAGCGGTCCGATTAATGTCTCGCTCTACGTTTCATCGAGCACCAAGGACACCGATTTCACTTTTCGTGTCGACGATGTATATCCTGATGGCCGCGCATTCAATCTGATCGAAAACATTCAGCGCATGCGCTACCGCGACGGGTACGACAAACCGCCGGTCTGGACGGAACCCGGGCGCGTCTACAAAGTGACGTTTCAGCCGATCGATTTCAGTAATTATTTTGCGCCGGGCCACCGGCTGCGCCTTGAAATTTCCAGCAGCAATTTCCCACGCTTCGACCGCAATCTGAACACCGGCGGGAACAATTACGACGAAACGAATTTCGTCATCGCGCACAACTCGGTCCATCATTCGAGCGAATATCCGTCAAAAATTACAATCACCATTGTGCCGAACCCTCATCCGTGGGATTTTGCTGAGAATAACATTGTGCAGAAGTAAAGCTCACAAAAAACCACTCAAATGATGGTTTGAACTGCGCCGTTGCGGTGGGTGCCTGACAATACTCGGTTAAACTGAACTAGGGGAATACAGGCCGGCTAAGTTGAGGAGAGAAATGCCGAAACTGATCGTGCGTTCTTCTTTGCCTTCTTTCCCCGAACTTATTCCTTGCTAATGTCGATGTAGTAGAGGTCAGTGGCGACGTCGAACTGATCTTTTGACAGAGGCGTCTTCATCGTCTGCCACTCCGTTGTGGGATGAATGATCTGCCAGCGGTCTTCAGGTTCGGTCGATGAGCCGACGCGAACCGGCATGGCAAAATCGGGCTCGTCCACTTTCCAGCGATAGGCCACCGTGCCGTTCATGCTATTGAATTTCAACTCCAACGTCGGTATCGCCGTGTGGCGAAGGTATTGATTGAAAATGGGCGTGAGGTTCATTCCTGCCTGTTGATTGAAATAGGCAACGACATCCTCGGTCATGATCGAGTGATATTTGAAGTGCTGATAGAAATTGTGCAGTAGCGTGAACCAGCGCTGATCGTCATTGACGATGCTGCGAAGCGTGTTAATGAAAAGCGCACCTTTGAAATATTGATCTTCCGGCGGGTCGTAGAGAACGCCACGCGGGCCGACGATGGAACGCTGATCGCGGACTTTTGATTTGTAGCCATTCAGATATTTGAGTGCGGCGTCGCGGCCCCAGCGATATTCCACATAAAGAGATTCGAGGTAAGTGGCCCATGCTTCATGAATCCACATGTCGGAGACGTCGGCGGCATTGATGCTGTTGCCGAACCATTCGTGCGCGCTTTCATGGATGATGATGAAGTCGAACTTAGGGCTGATGCCGACGCCGGTCCAGTCACGACCCAGATAGCCGTTCGTGAAGTGATTGCCGTAGGTGACTGCGCTCTGGTGCTCCATGCCGGAGTAAGGCACTTCGATGAGTTTGTAGCCGTCCTTCTTGAATGGATATTCGCCGAAATAATGTTGGTAGGCTTCCAACATGCCCTTGGCTTGGGCGAACTGCGTTTTGGCTTTGTCGAGGTCCTCGGGCAGCGCATAGAAGTCGAGCGGAAGGCTGCCGAGCCGGTCGGAAAAGTGGACATAGTTGCCCACATTGAGTGATACGTCGTAATTATTGATGGGATAATGCACAAACCAATCCCAGCGGGTGTAGCCGTCCCCGAGGTCCGTCTTGCCGATGAATTTGCCATTGGAAACGTCGATAAGGCTGTTGGGAATCGCGATGCTGATTTCCATGCTTTGCACGCGGTCGCGCCATTGTTCTTTGTTCGGCCACCAGACGCTGGCGCCGACGCCTTCGCAAGCCGTGTAAATCCAGGGATGCCCTGATGGGTCCTGGCCGAAGGTAAATCCGCCAAAGCGGCCACCGCTTACCGGGTGGCCGGAATAGTAAAAGTCGATTGAGTAGGTTTTGCCGGCACGAAGCGTTTCGGGAAAATCGATGAAGACAGCGCCGAACTGGCGTTCGTATTTCAGCGGCGTTGTGCCCAAAAGGATTTTGTCGACGTTGAGATTCGGCGTGAGATCCAACTGGATGCGATTACCGTCTTGCAGCATTTTGAAGCGAACAGTGTTCTTTCCGCTGATGAATTTTTTATCTGGATCAACGCGAATGTCCAGGTGGTAGAAGAGCAGGTGGTTGTTGGCGCGATAAGGTCCGTATCCACCCCGTAAAAGCTGAGCTTGCGTGGGAGGCGCGCCGGGCTGCCGTCGTACGTAAGAGGAGGCCCGTTGCTGCTGCAAACTTTGCGCCCCGAGCGGAGTCGCACCGCATAAAAGCAAAGAAACAACGCCGAGAAATTTTGTACAGAGAGACGATTTGAACATTACTCTGCCTTTAGATGAGATCTTCTGAATGCCTATATGCGTAAAAACAGTGCGAGTGTATCATTTCGACGAAAAACGAGTGAGTTAGTATTTCCGTGGAAAGGAAACCGTCGAATATCTGACTGTGGGCAACGGAATTGATCTGCCGTGTCAAAAACAACAGCTGCAATTTACGTTTTAGGTTTTTCGGCAATTCCGCGAAAAATTCGATATTTACGGGCAATGCCCTGACTTGGACAAAATCCGGACTGGCTGGCGGAAAACTCGGTCGCGTGCGAAACTTTTCCCGCCGCAAGAAATTTCGTTGCTTACTGGGAATCCATCTGTTCGGTTGATAGTGCGTGGCAGCTGAGTACTCTTGAGCTGTTGTTTTAATCGAAGAAGACAAATCCTTTCAACCATTCGGTACACGAGAGTGAGCGGGGAATGAACAGGATATACAACGCTGTGCATGGAATGACTCCGGTCTTCATTTCAACCAACGGGAAAACAGCATTTCCCCTCACGACAGGCTGCCGACATACTAGCTATCGCTCGACTCGCAGGCGGCACCGCCAGAGCCAAATTGCGCTCCCAACTTTGTCTTTCTCGCTTTGCTCAAGCTATAAT
>JASHYE010000274.1 GCA_030043155.1 Candidatus Acidiferrales bacterium
AAAGAACGCAGTAAGCGGGCCGTGCATCCAGACGCTAATTTCTTGACCGCTTTTCGGACTCCCGCATCTGATAACATCCATAGGCCTCGTTTTCCGCGTACACAGTATGAGCGCCTGAGGATTTGTGAATCGCGCGCAGGGTCCTGAAAACAGTGCATCCGATTGGTCGCTGCTCGAGCGCGTCGTCCGCAAAGACGAATCCGCACTCGCCGCTCTCTACGACCGATACAGCGGATTGGTGTACGCCGAATCGATCCGCATTCTTCGCGACGCGGCCGCGGCGGAAGAGATTTTGCAGGACCTCTTTTTTCAAATTTGGCGCACCGCGGAAAAATTCGACCCGCAGCGCGGCTCGCTACCAGGCTGGCTCCTCGTCGCTGCGCGCAACCGCTCCATTTCGCGTTTGCGCCGCCGCGACAGCCGCGGAACGGATGAGTTGACGGAGACGAGCATCGTGCTGCCCTGCAATCTTGAATCCGCTGCTGTGCAAAATCAGTTGCTCGGCCGCGTGAAAAATGCGCTCGCCAGTTTGCCCAATGGCCAGCGTGAAGCCATCGAGCTTGCTTATTTCGAGGGCATGACCCACAGCGAAATCGCCGGCCGCACCGGCGCGCCATTGGGCACCGTAAAAACCTGGATTCGCACGGCCATGGACACTTTGAAACGGGAGCTCAGGTGAGCGCTCAGCACATTCGCGAAGAAGATTTGGAGCTTCTCGCTCTTGGTGTAATTGCTGGCGAGGAGTGCGAATCTTTCCGCGCGCACATTTCTGCGTGCGCTGAGTGCTCGCGGAATTTTGCGGCCGCGCAGGGCCGCGTGGCGCTCTTCGCTCTTGCTGCCCCGCCGCAAGATCCGCGCCCAGCTGCGCGCGAAAATCTGCTCCGTAAAATTCATACTGAAAAAGTTGGAGCGACCAGCATTTCTGCAGGCGAAACGCACTCCGAAAATAGCGCGGTTGCTGTCCCGCGCCGTGCGCGCTGGTGGACCTCCGTGTGGGTTCCTGCGGCTGCGATTCTCGCGGTCGCCACGATTCTTCTGTGGATCAACAATCGCCGGCTCGACAATCAATTGCAGGAAATGCAAACTGCCGAACAGAAATTTGAAGCGCAAGCACTGCAGGAAAAAAACCTCCTCGCCTTCTTTTCCGCGCAGGATACAGAAGCAGTCGTTCTCGCTCCCAAGCCTTCGGTGCCCAAGAGCGCCTGGGCAAGAGTAAAATTTAACTCCCGATTGGGCATGGTCTGTTACACTGGCGACCTGCCCGCCCCGCCTCCGCATATGGAGTATCAGATGTGGATTGTGCCGATGGTCGGAGACCCCATCAGCGCTGGCGCTTTTATGCCGGCTTCCTTCAACGACGGGAAAATGTGCATGGCCAAGATGCCCCATGGAATCACTTGCAAGGATTTTGGAGTGACCATAGAACCAATGGGCGGCACGCCGCATCCCACCGGCCCAGTGGTTCTTGCCAGCACTCGTTGAGTTTCAAAAAAATAGGGAGCGAGAATTCTTGAATTCATCCAATCAGGCGGCTTTGGCGTACTCCTAGCGCACGCTGGCCTAAGACACCCTGAAACAGGTTTCTGAGGAGGCAGTCGTGGGAGAGTTGTGGGGTCGATATACGCGAATCGCTATCTGGGGCGTTGCTCTCCTGTCTTTTGCCGCAGGCTCTCTCGTTACCGCGGCGTGGATGCGTGGAAATGTCCGGGCTGACAGCAATCGCCTTTTCGAACTTCGCGTTTACCATGCATTACCCAGGAGACTGCCGGCGCTTGAATCCACGTTTCGTGAAACCACTTCAAAACTGCTGGCGAAACACGATCTGAACGTCGTCGGATACTGGACGGTTCAGCAGGATCCTTCGCCGGCCTGGAATAACACATTCGTTTTTATGCTGGCCCATTCGAGCACCGACGAAGCGAAGAAAAACTGGGACGCTTTCGAGGCTGACCCGGCGTTCCAAGACATTATAAAGTCCGAACACGCTGCTCCAACAATAACAAAAATAGAGCGGACGTATTTGCGTCCGACGGAGTTTTCGCCATTGAAATAGCCGGCGCACTAAACGAGATTCCGTCGCCAACACGGCGGAAGGCCTGAAAGAATGAAGAGAATCAAACGGAGGAAACACATGAAGAAGCTTTCGAATGTGCTCGGCCTAGCCGCCGCGCTGTTGTTCAGCATAGGCCTGGCTTCCAACGCCAGCGCCAAGAGCCATAGCTGGAGCGGCTGGATCAGCGATAGTTCCTGTGGCGCGAAAGGAATGAGTGCGGGCCACAAGGACTGCGCTGCGAAATGCGTGAAGGAGAAGGGCGCATCGTACGTGTTCGTCAGCTCGAGGACAAAGAAAGTGTATGCGATTCAGAATCAGGATGCCGTCACTGACGCCGATCTCGGCACGGAAGTGACTCTGACCGGCAGCCTCAACTCGGACGGCTCAATGAAGGCCGATTCGATCACACCGAAGTCAGGAATGTAATTCGGAGTTCACCGACTGGATTTCACGGCGCGAGGCGAGCAATTCGCCTCGCGTTTTTTTGTACATCGGAAAATCGCGCCGATTGCTAGAGGAAGCGGACGGTCATGCAGGTGATGTCGTCGTGCTGTCGGGCAGAGCCAACGTAAGAATCCACGTCGGCCATGATGGAGGAAAGAACACTGGCGGCGGATTCGGTGGTGAAATGCTCGACGCGATTCTGGAGGCGAACTTCGCCGTATTCCACGCCTGCGCTGTTGACCGCCTCGGGGAGGCCGTCGGTGAAAACGACGAGTAGGTCGCCGGGCGCAATGGCCCGAGATTCGGAAAGATATTCGGCATGGGCATCGATCCCGAAGGGAACGGTTCCGATCGAGAGACGCTCGACGGATCCGTTCGCATGACGAAGGAATGGCGGATTGTGACCCGCATTGACGTACTGGATGCTGCCGGAGGACGAATCGTACTCCGCAATGAAAGCTGTGGTGAAACGCATACCGGAGAGGCTGTGGTCGCAGGCGTAGCGATTGAGTCCGCGCGTTAGCTCATCGAGATTGCCCGGCCGGGCAGCGAGCGCGCGAATGCTGGCCTGAAACGTGGCCATAAGAAGCGCGGCGGGAACGCTTTTGCCGGCGACATCGGCGACAACCATCAGCAGGGATTGGCCGGCGTGGCCTTCGGGACCCGGGCGAAGAAAAGCATCGTAGTAATCCCCGGCAACGGTGTTCTGCGGACGCATAGCGAAGGCGAGATCGACGCCGGGAACGACGGGCGGGC
>JASHYE010000275.1 GCA_030043155.1 Candidatus Acidiferrales bacterium
ACGTATCGGCGAGCCGGTTTGATTGGGATGACTTTCACCCATACGTATACAAGACTATGGATTACGGCAAGCATTGGACAGAGATCACTACCGGACTGCCGGGAGACCAGTATGTGGAGAGCGTGCGGCAGGACCCGAACGAGTCCAATCTTCTTTTCGCAGGAACCAGCGGCACGGTGTACTTCAGCTTGGATGACGGCCAGCAGTGGCAGCCGTTGAGCCTCAATCTACCGGCGGTACGTGTGAATGATATTGAGATTCAGCCGGAGCAGCACGCGGTAGTGCTCGCAACATTCGGGCGCGGATTTTGGGTGTTGGATAACCTGCAGTTCGTCGAGCAATTGGGGAATGCGAACGCGACGAGTGAGGCCGCCTACCTATTCAAGCCGCAACAGGCCTGGCTGGTCACGCGCGGTGGAGGCGGATTTGGACCGCAGGGGCCGGGTGGCGAGAACTTGGCTGCGGGAGTCACCGTGTTTTTCCGAGTGCCGGCCGACTACGACGGCAGCACGCCGGTGAGCCTGCGCTTTAGCGATGCCAGCGGCAAATTGATCCGCAGCTATGCCTTGCACCTGAAACCGAAAGGCAAGGAGGCGCCGGCGGAGCCTTCCGAGAATCCCGCAGTGATGCGAAAACGAGCGGAGGAAAGGTCAACGGCAATCGAGCCTGGCATGAATCATTTTCAATGGGACCTGACATATCCTGATGCGGTAGACGTAAAGGGCATCTTCAATTCAGGCTTTGCGGCTGCCCCTCCCGTCGGCCCGGAAGTGGTGCCGGGCACCTACAACGTGACGCTGACTTATGGTGACAGCACGCAGAAACAGGCATTCGTGGTGAAACTGGACCCGCAGCTGCAAACCACGCAGGCTGAACTCCAGCAGCGTTTCGATTTGCTGATGCGGATTCACGAGGCGATGAACCGGCTCGATACGAACTTGAATCAGGCCATTGATGCCCGCGACGCGCTCGAGAAGGCGGTCGCCAGCAGCAGCGTGTCGAGCGATCAGGCGCAACCGGCAATCGACCAACTGAACCGCGACATAGACGATCTGGTGGATCTCAAGATTCAGTCCGGTGAAGGCGCATTGGTGTATCCACCCCGGCTGCGTGCATGGCTGAGCGCCATCGCCAGCCAAGTGAGCACGGGACTCGTGCCACCCACGCCGGCCATGGTGCAGGTGGCGGATGGATACATCCAAGATGCGAGTGCGGGTGTCTCGCGCCTGGAATCCGATGTTGCCGCTGCCAACAAAATGCTGAAGCCCTGAATCGTGGCTCTGTGCGAAGTGCAAAGCGGCGCGGGTCCGGGATAACGCGAACCGGCGAAAAAAAGAGACGTGTTAATTTTCGTCGGAAGGTTCGGGGTGGATGGTGATGCGGTAGATTTGGGGGAAGCGCTCTTTGACACGGTCTTCGATAGCGGCGGTGACGTCGTGGACTTGAGTGATGGGAAGATTCCCGTTCATGGTGCAGTGGCAGGAGACCAGGATTTTGTGTTCGACGGAGCGGACGTGGGCTTCGTGGCAATCGGCGAGCTCGTGAAATTCAGCGGGAAGGCTGTTGATGAAGTCGCGGACGCGGATGGCGAGCTCTTTCATTTCTTCGCCGCCGGCGATACGCGCGCCGAGCGGTTCGATGTGGATGATGATGGAGGCATTTCCGTCGGCTTGGCGGAGAAGGTCCTGCTCGAGTTCGGTGGCGAGGCGATGAGCATCGCGAAGGCTGGAGCGCTCGTCGACTTCGAGATGAATCTCGATGAACAGCCGGCCATCGACCTGATGCGCGGATAGTTCGTGGACGGAAAGGCCTCGGCGCTGAGCAGTGGCGCGGACGGATTCGAGGAAGTTTTCGCCGGAGCGGGCGCGCGGCTCAGCGTGGACGACCACGTCGGAAGGAACAATTTCGGCGATGCGGCGCTCGACGCGATCGCTGGTGGCGTTGGCTTCTTCGAGACTGATGGTGCGCGGAACGCTGACGGTCACGTCGACGAAATAGCGCTGGCCGGCGCGGCGCAGACGGACGCGATCGACGGCAAGGACGCCTTCGAGCTTTTCCACTGCGGAAGTGACCTTTTCCTGTAGACCGGCGGGCGCAACGTCTAAAAGGGCTTCGAGTGTGCGGCGGCCGAGGCGCCATCCCACCCAGATGATGACTCCAGCAACGATGAGTGCGGCGATCGGGTCGAAATAGCGCAGCCAGGAAATCGAGAAAATCTGTCCAAGCCAGACGGCGGCCACCCCGAGAAGAACGGCGCTGGTGCTCCAGACGTCGGTGGAGAAATGCAAAGCGTCCGCTTCGAGAGCCTCGCTGGGGAAGCGGCTTGCGACGCGAGAGATGGCGCGGGCGCGCGTGGAGTCAATTCCCACCATCACGAGCAAGAGAACGATAGCGAGCCAGCCGGGACGCAGGTTTGCGCCGTGGAAGAGCAGGCGCTGGAAAGCTTCCCAAACAATGTAGAGCGCGGTGAGGAACAAGAGGGTGGTTTCGACAAAGGCGGAGAAACTTTCGAATTTGGCGTGGCCGTAGGTGTGGTCGGCGTCGGCGGGCTTGTCGGCGACACGAACGGAGAAGAACGTGATGACAGCGGCGATGAGGTCGAGGCAGGAATGCAGCGCTTCCGAGAGAACGCCCAAGCTGCCGGTGCGAAGGGTAAGGAAAATCTTGAGCGCGACGAGGACGAGCGCGCTGGCGACAGACGCGAGCGCCGCCAATTTTTTCTGTCGCACGGCCTCCGCAGACGCATCCATGGGAGAGGCGATTATACGATGACGAGAAGCAAATCGCCGCTTCGCGGGCTGCGCGAAGCCCGGTATAGTTGAAATTTGAGTTCGTGGAGGGATTTTTCTTGGCGTCAGGCGAAGAACACCCAGACAGACATGCGCCGTGGTGGAGAAGGCACATTGTTTTGCTGGCGATCGCAATCGTGGTGGCGGCCCTGGCGCTCGATGCGTTTGTCATCGAGCCGGACAATATTCAGGTGAATCACTATGTGATTCACGGGAATGTGACAAGCCCGCTGAAGATTGCCGATTTGAGCGATCTGCACACGCGAGGGATGGGGCGGCCGGAGAGAAAAGTACTGGCGATACTCGCGCGAGAGAAGCCGGATGTGATTCTGATTACAGGGGATTCGCTGGCGGATCCATTTGGAAAGTACGCGGCGTGCATGAAGGTGTACAAACGATTAAGCGCACTGAATCCGCCGCTGGGAGTCTGGTTTGTTCATGGGAACTGGGAGGTTATAAGGCCGGTAAGGCATGAGCGGGAGTTCTATCGTGATGCCGGAATCAACTTGCTCGTCAATCAGAACCACGAACTGCGGCCGGGTGTGTGGCTAATCGGTTTGGACGACGCGTCGGTGGGCCGGCCAGATTTGGCTGAGGCGATGCAAGGCGTTCCCGACGATGCATACAAGATTGCAATGTTCCACTCGCCGATTTTTTTCGAAGTGATTGCCGGGAAGGTGAATCTGGCGCTGGCGGGACACACGCATGGAGGACAAGTGCGAATCCCATTCGTGAAACCGACGTGGCTCCCTGTTGGAAGCGGCCCTTATCTCGAAGGGTGGTACGAGGAAAAGAATTCGCGCATGTACGTAAATCGCGGAGTGGGGATGTCCAATATTCCGGTACGATTCCTGTGCCGGCCAGAAGTGGCGTTTATTACGCTGGAGCCGTAGGATGCGGATTCAGTTTCTGCATCGGCTCCGGCGTGTGTAGAATCAATTTGGTTTCTGCCGCGCGGGCCCGTAGCTCAACGGTTAGAGCAGCGGACTCATAATCCGTTGGTTCAAGGTTCAAATCCTTGCGGGCCCACCAGAATTTTGTTTTAAGCTAAGCAAACACAATTAGTTGGGCCTTCCGGCCTCATTCGAGGCCGGACTCGATTTGGGAACATCCGGGGACGAAATTTCTGCGACTGGCTCGAGCGGTAGAGGAATGGAAGTGCGATATGCTCAGCAGGAGCACCGCGAGCAGACACTAATATCGCTACTAAAGAGACTCCCAAAAATCGCCGACCAATTTGGCCCTTTGTGAATTCATAAGGACTCTTGATTCTGACCGATCATTTGTATCAGGCGCAAACAATTGTTCTGAATCCATGGGGCAATGAATCCTCACTTCAGGTCGTGCAGCGTAAGCCTCGCGCCAGAAAAAATGGCGATACGTTTTCCGTCGGAAGAGCAAGCAACCAGTGTTGGATCAGCGTCGCCCACATCCTGGCCTCGCCATGTTGACGGCGGAAAACTCGCGATGAGTGCGCCAGAGGGAATCAGGTATATCGCGGCCCGCTGCGCACTCCCGAGAACGAATCGGTTGGTGACACCGCAGAAGGCACCCTGTATTCCGCCGTGTGTTTCTTGCTCTTCAACCTGCACATCGAGTTTGCCGACGAGTTTGCCTGTGACGCCCTCCTTGATGAGCACTTCGCTTGAAGCGGATTCGTTAAAGGAGCGATCGGGCAATTCGACGACCCACGCCCCGTTTGCGGAGCGCACCGAATCATACGTGAACCAGGAAATCAGCCGGCGGGTTCTAAGATCAACGATTTTTCTACCGACCCGATCGTTTGCGAGTTCAACAGCTCCGTCAGCAGTCAGTCCGCCGCTGTCGAGCCCCCCGGCGGCGATGCGTTTGCTCCCTATTCTAGCGACGAGCGTTTTCGAGTGCCAGTCGTAGACGGTAACAAGCAATGGGAGAGTTTCCGAACCGGATTCCGAGTAAATCGAAATAAGATTTCCATCTCCGGATAGGGCACCGTCCGGATAGGTGGTTGGCTCGTACCAAGCGAGTGGGATCGGGGCAAGTACTCCGGTTTGCGTGTCGAGCAACGTGAGTTGAACGCGGCCGCCAGAAATGGGAACAGAAAGAAAAGCAGTTCGTCCGTCAGAGGTAACGGAAAGCACGTTCGTGTCGGGCCTTAGATTTACGATGTTTCTGACGGCGCCCGTAATCGCGTCATAGGTGATCGCGCGGCTGCTTCCGATGGCGACGAGAAGCTGGCCGTCTCGGCTGAAAGCGAGCTTCGCGCCTACGTCAGGCGACAAAGCCGCTTCGCGCAGAGCATAGCCATCGACGTGTCGGCCGTCATCACTTCCTCGATTATCAGGCTCCCTATGGGTTAGCGCTTGAGCGGCCCGGCCGTTGATCGTGCGCCACGGACAACACACAATCAGAAGCAAAAGGCATAGTCGCCTTAGCCCAAGTGGCGAGACCCAATTCACGTTCGCACTTCTCCCGATTCTCTTTCTCAGGCTGACCGTCACTGCCGCGCCAGACATCCTTGTCACGCGACGCGAGGCGGCAAATGTACCAGGAATCTGAAGGCTAGGTTCCGCCTTCGATGCTGACTTTAAAACTAAAGGCCGTGCCCCGCGCAACCTGCGAGCCAGGCGCGGGAGTCTGCGCGAGGATAGTTCCAACGGGCAAGGAGCTCGAGGGAATGAACGAGACTCGCCCCATCCGGTATCCAGCGGCTTCCAACTCCTGACGCACTTGGACGTATGGTCGATTCTGAAAATTGGGGCACTCGAGGTCCGACGGAGCCGCAGTAGGCGAATTGACCCAAGCTCGAGCCTGCATTTCGGGCGGCTCGAGAGCGCCGGAAGCTGGCGGTCGCGGCTTTTTCATCCACGCTCTTATACTGATCCCGAGAAAGGCGAAGAAGGGTATCGAAAACATCCACGAAAGAATCATCTGGACTCTCAAGTTTTCGACTATAGCTGCTGGTTGGTAGATTGTTGGGGCTATTGCCGCACCGTTCGCAATCATCGCAACCTTTCCCTGAACCAATTGAACAGTCACCTTCGCGGGTGGCCGGAGCTCATTCCAAAACTGGTTGTAGTTCCTGAATTCGAGCTGGACCTCGAATTGTCTGCCGGCTTGATCAATTAGAATGACGTAATAATAGTCGTTGCCCCTATGCCCGTGAAAACGGCTCTTTTTGAGGACAGTCATGGAATCTACTTCACACAACGCTCCACTCGGTGTTGCCGAAAATGTGCTCGGAGATTGCGGCGTCGCTGCCGTGCGGAGCAGAGTCGACCGTGCACAGGCGGGAGATGCTGCATAGGCGCTGGCAAGCGCGCGGGCGTGCGGGAGAGAGTTAAACGCGGATCGTCCAAACCGGAGAGGCACGATCAAGAGAATGAGCATCACGAATGCCCAAATTGCCCATGAAACCAACTTGCGCACGACGCTCCTCCACAGCAGATTCTTGCTGGCAATTTTCTGGGGTAAGTCTATCGTCTTACCAATTCGACTCGCCGGTTCTTCGCGCGCCCTTTTGCGGTGCTGTTGTCAGCAATTGGGTTATTGAACCCGTGTCCAGCAGAATCAAGACGCGTGCGCGCTATGCCGCCTTGCACCAATGCGTCCACAACTGCAGCAGCGCGTGCTCCTGATAGCTTTATGTTGTAGTCGTACGTGCCGATATTGTCGGTGTAACCATCAATGGACAAGTTGAGGTCTGGGTATTGCTTCATCATCTTCAAAACTTCAGCAACGATTGGCTTGCCGTCCGGCCGAATTGTTGATTTGTTGAAATCGAAATTGATATAGAGGATGGCGCGTCCGGTTCTATCGAGCTCTGCTTTGATTGACTTGGCCGTTGGTTCTTCCACTTCACTGAACGATCCGGCCAAGCCGATCACGGCCCACATGGTTGGCGCAAACTCGCTCGGGCGCCCGGATTGGCTGTTAATGGACGGCCATGAGCCGGAGGATGTTTGAGTATGCAGAAGGTACTGCACGCCGGCGACGAATTGCGGAGAGTTGATACTCACACCGGCTTGTTTCAACGCATAGAGCACCTGTCCAGTGGCAAATGGATTTGAGCCTTTCATCGCCGCAGTTTCCTGCCAACCGCCATCTTTGTTTTGCTGAGAAAACAGTTTCTTCACAATTTGCGGAATAAGCTGGCGCTGTTGCGCAGTCCCAAACTGCGAGACGGCGATGATCTGAAAGATCTCGTCCTGAGTCGTTTGGGGATCCTGCGATATCAGGAAGGCGATGCCGCGGTCGGCGTCAGTCTTGTATTTAGCATTCCCCGTTTGCACGTACGCTTCCATAAAGCCAAAAGCCGCGTTCGCAGTAGAGTTGATCGTGCCCTGATCGATCGGAGGCTCTTCGTAATCTTGCTCGAACGCTCCTTGCGGGTCGATGTGACCATTCATCCAATCCGCATATCGCACGAGCGTCGCATCTTTCTTGACGTCGTTCGCTTCGTCGTAGTAAGCCAAGCCCATCGCGGCAAAGTGAGTTGGCGACAGCTGGTTACCCCCGCCTTCATCGAGCTCGTGGCCATCTTTATACTGCTTGAAGCAGGTGAAATCGACCAAGGCACGAAGCGTGGCGGCATTCACGACGTAATCATTCGTCTGCGCAACAGCTAAGCCCATCATCGTCTGAGCCTGAACATGGCAGCCGAAGCATCGCTTGTGCTCCTGCCAGTCCATGGCCGCCGGCTCAAGCCAATCGATGCCTCTTTGCGCGGCGTAGCGCACATTTGTTTTCCATTTCAGGATGTCGGGATGGCGCGCGAGGAGTGAGCTGTATCCAGGCCTTTTTGCTTCGATAATCTGGATTTGCCGAAGAGTGAGATTGTCGGGTTGGCCTCCGACGATCCGTACCTTCACGAAACGCGCCAGAACCGGACGAAACGATATCGCTTGTGCGGGTAGCGTCTTAACCGGCTGTGCGGCTGCGACCGGCTTGAAGTTCGTGGCGGAGTCCTCGGTCGAAGTCCACACTTCGATTGCATCTGGTCCCGGCGATTTCGGATCGGTTTCGATAACTACCGTCGATACCAGTGCGGTGTCCTTTTTATAAAAAGAGAACACAATCTCCTCAGGATAAGCCCACAAATCATTGTTATTTTGAGGAGGATCCACGTCTGTATCCGGCTGCCAATTTGTTTTCCCTATGCCGTCGATCAACACTTCGCCTTTAAGGCCTGGCCCGCCGTACGCTCCCGAAACGCTCTCGATTTCGCCCCCGAAATCGAATGCGGCGATATTCGTGCCTTGGGGAATGACTGCTGATGGCGTCACGTGAGTAATATTGGCAGTTGTCGCGCCGGATTTTGTCTGGGACGGAACAGAAACGATTGCGGGGGGTACCATCGCTTTCGCGCCTAAAGTTGCACCGGAGTTTCGTCCGAAGAGGGGCTTAGCTCCGAAAACAGCCAAGCACATGCACAGCGCGAGCAAGCTTATGGTCTGCAGCAGTGTATTTCGCTCACCGGGTTTGCTCTGCAAGAAGCGACTGGCAAGATGCGAATGCGCTTCCGCAGCCAATTCCGTGGCTATGCGCTCACCAAGTGCCTTTGACAGCCGCGGAGTTTGGCAGCCAACTTCAAGATCTGACTCACCGATAATTGTGTTCGCCTCGATCATTTGTTTCACCGGCTTTGTGCCTCGCTAATTGCTGCCACAAAATGGATCTGGCGCATGGCTCGCCGCATTGCTGGCTATCATGCCAGCGTCGTAGTTTTCGAGCGACTCAGTCCACGCCTCAAGCTGATTTAGTTCTTTTTCTTCCCCACTGAGAGCCGCAATCGCCATAGCGCTTTCGGTTTCCATGCCCAACACATCGCCAAGGGCGTCGCAGCAGGCGCTGCTCAAGCAACTCGCAGTTGAACCTCCTGAACCAGTAGCGAGAACGCTGGAGGCAGCACCGAAGTAACATTTGAGGAAGTTGCCAAAGAGATTTGCGGCTGTGTGCGACCAATCCGGTATCGATTGTTGAAGATTAGTGTATTCGGAAAGGTCCTGCGCGCCGCCTAGTTCCATTTTCCCGATGGCGTAACCGGTGCGTCGGTCCACGCTCCACCATCCATAGCTGTGAGTGTGCTGCATGCTAACCAAGGCTATAGGAACAACTAGCGCGTTGTTGTCTGCGAGCTCGCTCTCGAGAACAGATTTAATGGAGGGCGGAACTGAAATTGAGTTCAGCATCGATTTTTGATCCGGTCCAATGGCTCGAACAGGCACTTGCTGGGCTTTTGCCGCAGCGATTAAGCGGAGCGTGTTGAAGGTGTGGTTGTTCGTTAAGCTGAAGCGAAGCTCCAGGGCCGTATCTGCCGCACCCCATCTCATCGCGAGCGATGCCTTATCCCGGACTCCGCCCACAAAAGCGAAGGGAGAATTAACGAGGTCAATACCCTCGCGATAGCTCGGGAGTTTCGAGAGATTAGACCAATCGCTTATCGCAAAGCCGTGGTGGAAGAAAGCCAAGCGTGGACGCTCATAGTATGCGCGCGCCCGAGGAGCGAACTGTTTCTGGATATCATTTTCCGCCTCACCGCTTTCGAGGAAGAATGTAAGCAACTCAGGCGAAAGGATGGGCCCCGGCAGGTCGGAGGGGTTCAGTTTTTGCCTCGAATTCTGCGCGGAAATGAGTTGATTGTCCAAAGCCTCGAGGCTGCCAATCCAAGCTGCGGTAGCTTTAGCCAGATATACAGGGCGAACTGGGCCGAAGCCGATAACTCCGTCCCACACCTGCTCGATGAGTGAAGCGGCGATATCGTCCTTGGCCATTGAGGGATCGATTTGCGGATTGCTGCTATTGGATGTAAGCCGGTCAAGGATCACCCGGCGAGAAACTGACGGCGAGAGTTGCGGGCCGCGCGTTTCAGCTTCAAAGTAGAGCCGCGCCAGGACGGCGCCCGCTGGCGCCCCTGCGTTTCCGTTGCCGGTGGAACCACCCAGCGCTCCACCAAGTGCTCCGAACAGACCGGCAGCGCTTTGTGGCGGGTTCTGTTTGCTCCCGATAGCGCGAAGTTGAAATGTTTTTTCCGCAGCGGTAACCCCGCCAACCATTAACTTTGCGTGGAATTCGTTTGGCACCGACTTCGAATCATTCGGAAGAACCGCCAAGCGGATATTTTTGCCCCAAAGATCGATTGCATTGAAATCGGCGGTGAGGACGTTCTGTGAACTGATTTTCCCTCCACGCAGGTAGTCAGCAACCAGACGAAGGGTCATTTGCTGCACACGTGTGCTATCGAGCGAGTTCGGACTAAACGTTTCCGCAACGGCAGTAAACCGTTTTGCCCAGTCAGCTCCAGAAAAACTGGGATCAAGATCGACTGTCTTGCCGTCAATAACAGCCTCCACCCAGTAGTGATTCTGGAGAATTTTGATTTGGGCGGCGGTCCCGTCGGAGCCGACAGCGATATTTGCGGCTTTGATAGAGGAATTCAGCAGCAAGTAGTTCTGTTCAATTAGCTTTTCAAAACGCTGGCGATTGTCGGCAGTGAATGCCGTGATCTTCTGTGCCGCAGGATTCTGACTATTGCTGCTTGATTTGATCGAGTTTTCGATGAGCTCGGTCGCTCCGGGCCTCGTTCCGATCTGCTGAAATAAACTCTGAGCTTGCGCCAATGTAAGCTGTCCGTGCGCGATCTGTGCGTGGATGCCTTGGTGGGAAAGGAGTGCAGACAGCAACAATGAACGGTCAAGATCGTTTCCTCCGCTTGTGATTAGGGTGCCACCCGCTCCTTTCATCGCTCCCGGATAGGGCTCAAGTGCGATGCGGTCCCGGACGTACTCAAAAGCCGCCTGGGGCTTGGAAAGCGAATCAGCCAGAGCGCCTATATCCGTGACTGAGGCAGGAACACTCTGCACATACTGATTGATAGCTGCTTCCCATTTCTGCGCGGTAGCGAGGCGTCGCTGATACATTGCCTTTCCTTGGTCAGACGAAGACTGCCCATTTGTTGCGGGGTTGACAGGTGACGCGAGGGGAGGACCTTCTTTGGAAAGCTGGGTGCCAGAAGCAGCATTTACGGTCCGCGAATGATCCCTAGCACCTAGAAACCACAAACTCGCGCCGAGCGCAGCAAGCAACGTGAGCGAAAAGGCAGCTACAACTATCGAACCCTTTTCGCGCCAACTCGCAATTGGCATCGGAATAGACCTCCTGCCGCACGATATGGATCGTTACGACTGGATTACGTATGTGGAGGGCGATCTGGAAGAACCCACCGCAATAAAACCAGGCACAACGTTTCTATGCTGCGAGATAGCGATCTCATGGACCGCATCGAAAGAGAGAGCGTATGCGAGAGTTAGGCGTTCATGCCAAAACCAGTGGAGGTTAATCGCTCCTTGTCAGGCGCTGCGGCAGCGTCTTGACGAAACACCGGCACTTCGAACCTCGCATAATATTTCTGGCTGTTGCTTTGAACCGTAGCCGAGAGTTGCCACCAAACGTGGTGGCCGCCATGCACCTGGCCTGTAGGGATACCATCGTTCGGGATTGCGAAAGAGACTGGAACGGAACGTCCGTCGGACGGGCTGAGTTGATCGGCGCTCCACAATACTTTCTCGTAGCTGCGCACAGTCTTGCCACCCGGAGTAATCCAGTGTTCTGCGCATACGAGCCGGAGCTGAAATTCAGAGTTCGTGACGAATTGGCGACCAAGCTGAATCGCTCCACTCAACGTGCTGCCGGGCAAGCTCGGAACAGAATTCATCTGGAAAACAGACCTACCGAAAGTCATCCAATGGCGAGTTGAGGACAGGGCCTGCACGAGCAGAACTATTGAAACCAGCGGAAAAATGGCAACGAAGGCTATCGCTACATAGGCGTGGTCTCTGATCATCATGGGAATCAAGAAATAACAGAACAGAGTAACCGGCACGGAAAATATCGTCCAAAAGGTCCACCTGACCAACGCGCGCCCTCCGTCGGAATATGGGACTCGGCCCGCGCGCCAATCAGAGCGCTGCAACCACGCAGTGCCGCCTGCCAAATCCTGCGTTCTCCCCGTTGCCATCCAGAGCAGAAACAATCCTATCGCGGCGGGAACAGCCGCCAAGAAAAACAGAAATGCAGCAACTCCCCATTGCGCTTTGTGCGCCTCGAAAATCGCAAGAGTAAGAAAAAGCGTCCCGACCAATAGAAAGGGGATGGCGAAGAGATCCAGAGCGATCGATTGAAACCGTCGCGTCGATGATTTGCTCATCTTGATCAGTCCAGGAACCGGAGTAAGAAAAGGAGCACGCCCAGGCCGGCGAGAGCGATCATTCCGAGAGCAGAATGCGTGGATGATGTTGCAAAAGCCGCTGAGATGTCCATTCTCAGGATTGTCCTTCCTAGCTTGAACTGTTTTGCGTTAGGTTCCACGAGCCCGTCACGTTCGGCGAACCCGTTACGATCTTTTGCCCGTTCATATCGATTTCAATTCGCTGGCAATTAAACACAAGATTCATCATTCCCTGCGAACCCTGCGATCCTTGTGATGAAATTCCTATGCCAGCGATTCTGGCGTTCGAGAGTTTCACAATGATTTGATTGTTTTGAAGGTCAAGCGAAACGGCGTTTAGAGATCGGTCCGCTAGGACGGATTCAAAAAGCTTTACGGAAGAATTGTTGAGCGGTACACCACACGTGACCGCAGCCGACGAATTTGCGGCGACGCCTAATCCGCTGGCCGCAGAAGCGCTCGACCCGGCAGAAAGATTCATGCTGAAAGAAGCGCAACTGATATTTGTCGGAGTGTCCCCGGTGGAATTGGTCATTTCTCCCGTTGAGGCAGACTGGGTCTGCAGCGCGCTTTGCGATTGTGAACTGTTGGACGTACTCGCGGTTTGTAAAGCGGCTGTGTTAACGGTAGTGACATTCGTTGGGTGAAGATTTGGATTGGCGGTGTACGGAGTCGATGTAGGAGTCGTTGTCTGAGCGGCAGGAACTGAATCTTCCGCAGGCGGGGGACCCTGAGACGCAACACTCTCCGCCGGCGGTGCTCCTGACACTGCCGAGCTCGCCTGGGCGTTCGTAATTTGCAACACGATTCTCTGCGCGATCATCTTCGATGAGCCGCCGCTGATCATCACACGCCCGTAAACCGCCACGCCGACGCCGGGAACCAAAGAGTTCGCCGACACCTGCTGAGCACCCTGGCATACCGGCACGGAACTGGTGTAACTAACAGTCACAACGGTGCTTCCTCCCGTGTTTGCCCGCAACAATCGAAAGGAACCGGCGGATGTGGGGCTCTGGATCAGGCCAATATACGAAGTCTGGCCAGATACGGACGCGCTACAGGCCGCCGAGAACGCAGTCGACTGCGGGCGCGGCGACGCGCTGACAAAATTAGCAGCGATTCCAGCAAGCGCAAAAACCATGACAAGCAAAACGACTCGTGCTTTCATTGCAAATCTCCTTTTCGCCCTAACCGTGGGCGGATCGAATCACGGCTGTTGCGCACCTGGCATTGACGGCATCTGACGACAGTTGTTCGGCACTGCAAAGAGGGAGTCTGCCGGGGTGGCCAAGCTGACGTCGGTGTAGTTCGTTGTCACAACTCCATCGGATGTCTGCATCTCTGTGCGTACCGGAAAATCCTTCAGGTCCGTCGCCGCCCAAACTTTCATACTCATTGGTTTGTCGCCGTTGTTCGGTGTGACGGTCACGTCCTCAATCTTGACGGGATGACCATTCATGGTTCCTGTACCCTCAACTTTCACATCTACTTTGCCCGGTGCTGAAGTGGCCAGCGGATTTGAATCCATATTCCCCATTGGCGGCGTCTGCATGCACATATCGGGACCCATGACCATGTAGGCTTTTTGTTGATCGATCAGATAAATGGTGTAGCGTTTTCCATTCGCTCCGGGCATCTCCATGCGCATCTTGTTTCCCGAGCGGGCGATCTTTGATGTTATCGTTCGTCCCCTCACTGCCGTCGACATAGTTGCAGAGAACTGCGTGAAAGAAAAAGGACTGGGGTTCTGTGCAAGAGCAAAGGTTCCAAAAAAGCTCAGACTTCCGAAAACTACCGATGCAATAAACGCAGCCCGCTTCACGTTTTGTTTCCTCCAAAGCTCACCGAACTTTAAAATTTCGCTCCTCAGCCCCTTCGTTGCGCCTTCGCAACCCGTCAGTTTTGCCCATTCGCCGCAGCCGGCACCTTCTGGCAGTTCTGCGGCACGGTAAAGAGTGAATCCGCAGGAGCCGATAGGCTGATGTCGCTGTAATCGGTAACGACAGGGCCTTGCGGCGTCTGTTCTTCGGTTCGGACCGGGAAGCCATGCAAGTCAGTTGCTGCCCAGACTTTCATCGTCTCAGGTTTGTCGCCGTTGTCGGGCGTAATGGTGATCTGTTCGATCTCGGCCGGATGACCATTGACCGTCGCCGTGCCAAGTTTCGTGACATTCGCTTTGCCTGCCGACCACTTTGTAAGCGGTCCCGAAGTCATGTTGCTAATGTGCGAAAACTCCAGGCACGTGCTGGGGCTCAGCACCGCGTAGTTTTTGTCCTGGTCAATTAGATAAAGCGTGTATTGTCCGCCGACAGAGCCGGATGTCTCCTCGAAGCGTATCTTGTTTCCTGAGCGGGCAATTTTCGTTTTTACAGTCTGCCCTTTCACAACTGTAGAGCTTGTTGCAGAGTATTGAGTGAACGAAGGCATGACCTGGCTTTGCGCGATCGCTGGAGTCGCAAGAATGCTCAAACTGACCAAAACGATTGATGTGATAAGAGATCGTGTCATGTCTAGTTTCCTCTGAACTTCGCCAAGGCTCCGTCTTCGTGTTCTCATGACTCATCCTTTTCTACTGCTCGTCGGCAAAGGCTGCTCTTTTCATGCTCTGTTCTCTGCGATGAATCTTCTTACAGGCAATTTCCCCTGCTGCTGCTTTGCAAAGCTTTCATTCCGCCGCTTCTTTGAACTATTGCAGCGGCCTTTAGAAGTTGCTCAAAAACCACATCGAGTAACAGCCGATTCGTATCTGCTGTTTCCGCATCCAGGAGCAGCTTCCGGCAAGACAACATCGCCTCCTCAGGCTTTGAGTGGATGCCCATTTTCGATTCTTATATCCCCGCGTGCTTCGCGGCGATCGGCCCGATGATGGGAAGCTCGAATCGCTCGTTGTTGTAGGCCTCGTACATAAGCAACAACCACAGCGCAAAAAATGCCAGGCGTACGACCCACCAACTGAGATAAACAATCCGCCACATCGTCCCAAAACCCACGCCCAGAACCATGCTGCTCAATATGCTCCAGCCAATAATCACCACAACGTACACGCCGCTCACGAAAATCGACTGCAAGGCATGGAACCGCACGAATCTGTCGCTCTTGTACGGCTCCGAAACCAGCATGAAAATCCCGGTGATGAATCCGAGAACATACGCAACCAAGCCCGCAACATTCGACGCCATCGGGGCTGCTGCTGTGACGGGCGGAATGGAGGCTCCTGCTGCCACGGTTGCTTGCCCCGCTGCAGCTCCGGCAATTGTTGTGGAGGCAGCGTTCCCCGTGGCCGCGCCGGAAACAGCCTGCCCGCACGATCCACAGAACTGTCCTCCTTCGCCGATCTGCGCCCCGCACTTCGCGCAGAATTTCATCAGTGGTCCAGTTTGCGCAAAAGCCATATATCCTCCTCGCCCTGCATGCTTCCCACGCGAATCTTCTTGCGTCGCGCTTGTTTCAATTCATGATGTTGAAATTACCGTTCCCCGTTGAGTCAATGGTCAGGATGAGCCGGCTCACGCTTGGCGTATCGCATCCAAATCCTGCGGAATCGTCATAGTCCGCCGGCTGGCCGACCTTGACAGGTGAGCTGGCAAAATGGATATGAAGATCGAGCTCGCTAGGCACGTTGGCCAATGTCAGCGCGCCATTGCTGATTTGCGAGCTGACGTCGCGCCCGTTTTCGGTCACGGTGTAGCCTGACCGAACCACACTCATGTCATTCAGGAACATGACTCGAAACTGAACAGTGCATTTGGTTGCTGTCGCGCCTGAATTGGCCGAAGAATTGCCCATCATCTGCGACGAACCGCCATTTTGAATCGCGGCCGCATTTTGTGGCTGAGTTTGACCCGGGTTCTGCGGGGTATTCGCTGCGGTCGCTGGGCCCGTGGTCGTTGCGGCCGGTTTCGCGGCCTGGCCGGCAGAGACGGCAGGCTGCTGCGTTGCTGCTACACTCGCTGCCGCCGGTACTGGGGTGAAATTCTTCAGCGCATTGAATATCTGCTTGGTCAAGTCGGCCATCGCTTTATTGGTTGCTTTCGACAGCGAGCTATTCTGGAACTGACTGCTCTGCATGTTCATCGTTCCATAATTTGCGTTCGCGTTCGGATCGATATGGGTCTGCCGGTCCTTACCGGTTGCCTGGAACATGCCCATGCTTTGACCTCGGCCAACATCCACCAAATTGATCTGAATAGTGACGGTCGACGTCTGGCTGTTGCTGTTGCCGCCGAGTTGAAGTCCACCCAAGTTGCCGCCGCTGAAGCCGCCTTGCTTTGTAACGACTTGGCCGGAAACGATGCTTCCCGTCAGCACCAAATTGGTTCTGTAATATTGGCCGAGTTGAACTGCATACGCTGTAGCAACTACTTGGGCGCCCGTCGCACCTGGCGCCGAAGCTCCGGGCTGAATTTGGCGCGGCGCCAAGGTGCCATGGTTTGCCAATGATGTTTGCAGGAGGGCGGGCAGAATTGAAGAGAGCTGCCCGAGATCGGGATTTCCGCTCAGATCCGTAAACGGCAAAATACCTACCGAGTAAGCCTGGCTGTTCGATGGGGGCGGTGGAGGCGGTGCCGAGCTAGATTGCTGCGCTCTAACCGGTCCAATCAGCAGAAGAACGCCGACTATGGCCACAAGCGCGCGTGCTGCAATCGTTGATTTCTTCATAGTCCACCTCCGTACGACCGTGTAAATCTGAAGTGTGCCCAGCGATTACTCGTTTCGAGAATCAACGGAAATACGTTCGGAGGATACAAAACGGAAGAAAAACAGGAGAAATCAGTGGAACCTCAGGGAATATTCGTGGCCAACATGGTCAGCTTGGGATCAATCCGTCACGACAACTCGGAAAAGTGCTCAATTCCCCCAACACAATGGATTATTGCGATTGGACTTGTCGCCCGATCTACGGTTCACCTTCCAGAACAAAGCTCGCCCACAATATCGGGTCTTCCGGAAGAGCGTACTTCCCATAGGGGGTATTGATCTTGACCCGGCCCTCCCGTAGATCCCGTAGCAGGCGCAACTGCGCCTCGCGCAACGCTTCCGCTTTATTCTCACCCTTGAGCCAATGCCGATAAAACTCGGGCACTAATCGGACCGTCGTTTCATCCGAGACGTCTCCTAAGCTGGCGATCACCGAAGACGCTCCGGCATAAATGAATGCTCGCGTAAGTCCTGCAATTCCATCACCCGAGACTCTTCCCATGCCCGTGCGACAGGCGCTCAAAAACACCAGATTTGCGTGCAGACTCAGCGAATAGACATCGCCGGTTGTAAGACGGCCGCCGTCGGTGCTTCCGATCTCGCCGAGAGCAAGATAGGAATCCGAGGGGTCGTCCTGAACAATCGCATGCGTGGCGAAGTGGATTACCGTGTCACGATCAATTTCTTCATCCACACGCCGCGCTTGTGCATCCTTTCCCACCAGCACCGTTGTTTGTCCGGCAGGAAGGATGCGAGCGACGGCAGAAACTTCCTGACGTGCACCAGGCAATGCTGGCAGTTGCTCACCGTTTGGACCAGGAGCTAAGTCAGTGGGATCCGCAACGAAAAGGAAATGGCGGCTGACATCAGTTGATATTTTATCGTCGCGCCCCATGTACTGAAAAAGCGACAGCGAAGGCGTGTAGTTGAGACTATAGCGCTCGACGAGATAGTGACCGTGCTCGTCAACCAGCGCGGCGAACGGCAGCAGAAGCAGCGGTCCGTGTGGCTCGATCGTAAGCAGGCTGCCCTTCGTTGCAGGAAGATATTTCTCGATGGGCAGGATCAGCAGCGTATAGAGCTGCCGCCAATTATTCCTATCGTGCGAGGTAAATTCGAGATTGTCGCCGCTGCGGCTAATAAGATGGGCAACACGCGTACCGCGAGTTTGCACATCCGCCGAAGCAGCGGAAGCGCTTGTATCAGGACCGTTTGGTTCCAGACGGGGCTGCGGCCAAAGATTTCGGATCATCTGTTCCAGACGAACCGAGCTCACCTGGATTTGCACGGAATGAATTGCGCCATCCGGCTGAACCACCCACACAAACGTGCGGTCTTCGCTCACCCAATAACTGAGAACACTAGCATTGCCTCGCGCAGCGAAGGACTGAATTTGTGTGATCGAAAACGGCTGTGAGGAAGCAAAGCTCTCTAGATCGGGCTGGCTAGCCGACCTTGGCCGAGTCACCGCTGGATCTGGCTGACCGACGCCACGTAATGTTAATGCGATGGATGCACCGTCGGAAGGCTGGGGCGAGGAAGCGTCATTTGTTGCTTGCGTTTCGACTTGGTTCGCGGCGGCCACGGCCGCGCGGTCCTTGCCCTGTGGACTGAGATCACGGCTCGCCAGCAAATCCGCGAAGGCTCGTGCTCGCGCCTCCTCCGAGATGGCCAATGCTTGAACGTCGTTTCCCTGCGCTTGTTGCAGAGTGATGGCAAGATCAAAAAAAAATCCGCGTTCGTTGGCGAAGCCCTGCTTCATGAAATCGATCGGCACGAGCCTTCGTCGAATTCGCTCGAGGTTATTCAGCGCCACGCTCACGTCCGCCAGCGCCGCGTTTGTTTG
>JASHYE010000276.1 GCA_030043155.1 Candidatus Acidiferrales bacterium
CCTCAAGGACGGATTGATCCGCATTTCGGTTACCGATAGAAGCCCGGAGCGCGCGGCCGAGATCGCCAATGGCTACGTGGATGGTTATAAGAAACTCTCGGCCGGCCTGGCCGTATCCGAGGCCTCTCAAAGGCGACTATTTTTCGAGCAGGAACTCGCGAAGGAAAGCGACAAGCTGGCTGACGCCGAAGAGGCCCTCGCCAAGGTGGAACAGCGAACCGGTTTGATCGAACCTCAGGGGCAGGCAACGGCGGTCATACAGTCCGTGGCCGCGCTGCGGTCGCAGATTGCCGCCAAACAGGTGCAGGTCGATGTCATGCGGAAATTCGCCGCCGATCAGAACCCTGATCTCCAGATCGCGGAACAGGAACTCGCCGGTCTCCGCCAGCAGCTGGCGCAAATGGGAACAGATACCAACACCCAATCGGGCGAGTTCCTGATGCCCAAGGGCACCGTTCCTCAGGCGGCTCTCGAGTACGCGCGCAGGCTTCGCGCCGTGAAATACCAGGAAACAATTTTTACCTTTCTCGAAACGCAGTTCGAACTGGCCAAGATGCAAGAAGCAAAAGAAGGGTCCGTGATTCAGGTGGTCGATCCCGCGGTCGCGCCGGACAAGAAATCAGGACCGCCGCGCACTCTCATCGTCTTCGGCGGATTGATTGGCGGTCTATTGCTGACGTCGCTATGGATCTTTTTCACCGAGACCGTATCGCTGGCGTGCAAGGATCCGCAATCGCGCGAGCTTCTTGACCGTCTATTGCCTCGGCGAAGGGAGGGCGCGAATGCCTGAGCGTCCTCCTTCTAAGGTGCTGATCACCGGCGGGCGTGAGGTGGGCGGCCTCGACGCCTTCGCGAAAGGATTAGCCGAGGGATTCACATCGCTCGGTATCGAAGCTGAGGTGATCTATCCGCACAAGGTGTTCGGAATGCCGCGGGAAATGCGCGATCCGAGCGTGCTGAAAATCCTGAGCACGACGGCCGTTTTCGCCGCGCCCATGGCCCGGAGGGCGATTTGCGTCTCGCACGGAATTCCACGCGCCGACGCGCAAGGGTGGTTGAAAATGATCGCCGTTCCTGCTTCGTATAAGTTCGCAAATTGCGGACGGGATCGGCGGTTTGTGACGGCTTCGGATTATGTTGCTGTTCATTTGAGGGCGCTTTTCAATCTCCGGGTTGATGCGGTAATCCGAAATCCTCTGCAATCGATTTTTCTTGAGCCGTTTGAAGAATCCGAGCGCCGGTATCTGACCTTTGTCGGGCGCCTGATCCCGGTGAAAAACGTTCATCGCCTGTTGCCGGCCATGTGCGAACTGCAAAAGCAGAATCCGGAGTTGCGCGTCTGCGTGATCGGGGATGGCCCGCTGCGGCCGGACCTAGAGGCTTCGTTTCCGGCGGTTGAGTTCACCGGAAACCTGGGCAGCACGGATGTCCGAGCATATCTTCGCCAGACAAAGGTTTTTGTTTCTGGCAATGAAATGGAATCATTCGGGATCGTTTATCTGGAGGCTTTGAGCCAGGGTTGCGCGGTTGCAATGCCGGCGTGCGGCGGCGGACTGGAAATTGCGCCCGACCAAATTGGAAAGCGAATCCATTTGCTACCGCTCTCTCAGGACTATGGAGAGATAGCCCGTGTTCTGCATCGGGCTCTGCGGTCCGAAGCTGCTCCGTTAGCTCTGACTGCCTACTCTGCTAAAGCTGTCGCGCGATCGTACGTAGAGGTCGACTGCGGGCACATGGTTACGAGTACCTAGAATGCCGCTTCGGCTCCAGCTCGCCAGGCTCTTGATTGTAGTGACCTTCGTGTGGCCGTTCGTTAACACAGCGCATTTTTATCCAGACTCGACGATCGAGATCAATTTTTTCTTCGCATTCTTAGCGATTGGGCTCGCTCCAGAGGCCCTGCTCGATGATAAATGGTCTTTACTCCTGCTGATTCCTGCAGTGGGAGTTGCGGCCCTTGGGAGTTCGGTCGAAGCGGGGCTTCGCGTGATTGTTGGCGTTATCCCGCTGCTGTTTCTTCTGGGGTTGTACCGCTCGCTCGCGATTCGCGGCCGCGAATTGATTCCCCGTTTGGTCGCCTACCGGGCCCTGCAGGCGTTTGTGGGGTTTTCGGCCCTGCAGTACATAGATCAAAACTTCGTCTCAATTATTCCCGGCTGGCTCACGGATGCTCTGACCGTGCTTGTTCCCAGGTACACGTCAATTCCGTATGACGAATTTGGAATACGCGGAGTTCAGGGCTGGGCGTCGGAACCCTCGGGTGCTGCGATGACATGTTTTGCTTTTGCGACCGTTGCGGTTTTGCAGCAGCCTGAGAAGCGCTTGCGCGTTCTCGGCTTGTTCGCGGCCATGGCCCTGCTGAACAAATCGATATACGCGATCGCCCTGCTCGCCTTGCTCGGTCTCGCTCTTCTGTTCGGAATGAAGAACAAACTCGCTACTCTGTCGGCGCTCGTACCCTTAGTAGGTGGCCTCGCATATTTCATTATCCACTCGGGCCGGGTCCTCGAGTTGCGAAACAACGTCCTCATCTATGGTCTAAGCGAGACGTCGAACAGAGAGTTCTTTAGGCTCGGTCAGATCGTCTATCCATTGGCGGTTTTCCCGGGAATTTACAAACCAGTCGAGCTGTTTGGTCTCAGGATGGAGCCGATGGGATTACTGCCGTTGCTGGTTGGTTATGGCAGCTTAATTGGATGCCTTATCTACTACCGAGTAGTCATAACCAGGCTCCTATCATGCCACTTGAAATCGCTGACACTTGCTCTTGCATCCGCCGCGGTGTTCTCGTTCTTCATTTCTCCTGATTTTGTTCCAATTGCGGTGGCCTTTGCGTACACGGTCACGGCAGTGCGCAGTGAATCGTCCACCAAATCGTCATCGTGGGGGCATTGGTTGAGGAGGCTGCTAACCCTGCTGCTTGAGTCAGCGGCATACCGCCGCGGAAACGCCGTGGTGCAGAACTAGGTTATGGCGGAACTCTTCTGGAGTAACGGGTACGAGTGCAAGAGACTGAATGCGGAGCGGGATACCGTACGACCTGAAGATGTTCGCCGCTGGGTCGCTGACAGACACGTGGATGATGGAACGCGCGATTTCCTATTTTTCAGGCCGATACCATGAGAGTGCCTCTCGTCTCAGTCATTACGCCGGTTTTTAACGCAGCGAGGTTTCTGCCGGAAACGCTTTGCTCGGTTCGAAACCAGACGTTCGGGGATTGGGAACACATCTTGGCCGACGACGGCTCAACGGATTCCTCAATAGAAATCATCCGGCGGGCAGCGGCTTTGGACCAACGTGTTCGATTCGTGAATGGAGGAAGTCAGACTGGTCCTGCAAGGACGCGTAACCGTGCACTTGAAGCAGCGGGCGGCAGGTATGTTGCGTTTCTAGACGCCGACGATTTATGGCTTCCAGCCAAACTGGAGCGTTGTCTGGAATGGATGGCTACGAACAGCTGGCCGTTCGCCTACCACGATTACCGCCATATCTCCGCGGACGGCAGCAGAATCAGCGGACCGATTGAGGGGCCTGACGTGCTGGACTGGAGAACACTGCATATCCGCCGAGGTGTGGGTAGCTGCCTGACTGTCGTTATTGACCGCGGAAGAATTCCGGAATTCAAGTTTCCGTCTCACGACTGCGGTCGTCATGAGGATTTCGTTGCCTGGGCTCAGTTGGTTCGAAGAGGATACACGGGGCACCGAGTGCCGGAGGACTTGGGCCGCTACCGCATCTCAAGCGACGGAAGGAATATAAACAAACTCGGAAGCGCGATAGGGTGCTGGCGGGCCTATCGGAGAGAATCGCGGCTCCCGCTCGCCCGCGCTACCAGTTGGTGGATGCAATATGCTTGGAACGCTTACTGGATGTACCGGCGAGGAGCGTTACAGTGAACGGCGTCACGGCGCGTTTGAAGCACTTTGCTGGGCTGGATGGTGCGGTTGCGTACACTGTGCTGGCGAGACTGTGCAACATGCTGGGAAGCGCGGGGACGGTACTGCTGATCGTCCACTTCCTGAGCCCAGCGGAACAGGGTTACTACTACACGATTCTGGGATTGGTAGCGCTGCAAACGGTTTTCGAGCTGGGGTTTTCGTTCGTGGTGCTTCAAATGGCCGCGCATGAAGTCGTTCATTTGAGCCTCCACGCTGACGGCACAATTGACGGCGATGTAACTTCGCACGCCAGGTTGGCCTCCATTCTGCAAAAAACGTTGCGATGGTACGCGGCGGCTGCGGCGGTGATGTGGATTGTGCTCCTGCCCGGCGGGATCTTCTTCTTTTCCCTGCGAGCCGACGCAACACACGTAGCATGGAGCGGTCCTTGGAGCGTGGCGGTGTGCGCGTGCGTTGCGATGTTTATGATGGACCCACTTTTCGCGTTTCTTGAGGGCTGCGGACAAGTGCGAGAGGTTGCCAACGCGCGGTTCTGGCAATCGATCGCTGTTATGGCGGCGGCATGGACTTCCCTTGCAACCGGACATGGTCTGTATTCGCCCGCGATGGTCATGCTTGGATATGCAGGGGTGGCGGCGGGATTCGTTTGGACGCGGAGAAAGCTCTTTCTCGGGCTTTTACGTTATGACGCTGACGATCATGCCATCTCGTGGCGGCAGGAAATCTGGTCGTTCCAGTGGCGGATCGCAGTGAGCTGGCTGTGCGCCTACTTCACCATGCAGATTTTCACGCCCTTGCTATTCGCTTTTCGCGGGCCAGTGGAAGCCGGACAGTTGGGAATGTCCATAAGCATTGCAGGGTACCTCTCCACGCTGGCGCTGTCATGGACTTCCACCAAGGCCGCGCCATTTGGCCAAATGGCAAGTGGCCGGTGCCTTTCCCAGCTTCGGAGCTTCTTTTTACGGACGTTTCGGCAGTCTTCGGCGGTGCTGGCTGGAATGTCCTTGGCATGTGAAGGCGGGGTTGTGGGATTGCATTATTTCGTGCCCCGGCTGGCAGAGCGAATGGTGGCGCCCTGGATATTCGCGCTGCTCATCGTTGCGACGGGAGGCCGCTTTGCCGCACAGAGCATGGCTATTTATTTGCGATCGTTCAAGCGTGAGCCGTTCCTGATGCAGTCGACAGTGGTCGCAGCTCTGACCCTTCTGTTTTCTCTGGCCGTGGTGCGAGCGTGGGGCAGCACCGGACTCGCCTTCGTGTACGTGTTCTGCACGGGGATTGTTGGCACGGCGCTTGCAGTAAAGACTTTTCGATCCTGGCAGGCGTTTAGCGCTGAGGGAGTAATGGGGACGGCAAAATCGGAAGGATGAAAATGGTGCCACAGAATAAGGCAGTTCGGGCCATCGCGGTTTTGGCGATGCTAGTTCTCAGCGCGCCGCTTTCGCACGCCCAGGCTGGCGAACAATCGCAATCCCAGCAGATGCCCTCGCAGGCACCGACCTTACAGCAATGCGAGGCCAATCCGAATATGCCGGGATGCGAGCAATTGGCCAAGGCCACGCTTGGCTCCTCACGAGCGCAGCAGCAGCTACCGAATGGCATAAGCGCGCCGGTCACGGTCACCACGGGTCCAAACGCGGGCACCTCGGATGAGAAATCCGCTGTTGCGAAACCAGGAAAGCCCGAACCGCCGACAGAGTTTCAGCTGCTCGTAGCCGGCTCTGTTGGACGTATGCTCCAGATCTATGGAAGCAGTTTGTTCCGTCAGCCGCCCAGCACCTTTGCGCCGCTGATGAATGTGCCGGTACCCGCCGATTACGTGATTGGTCCTGGCGATGAGCTTTACGTCCAGGTTTGGGGACAGATCAATATGGAACTGCACGCTTCGGTGGACCGCGACGGCGCAATCTACATTCCGAAAGTGGGAAGCATCACGGTAGCCGGAGTCCATTATGGCAACCTCAACGATTTCCTGCGCACTCAGATCGCCAGGATTTATCGCAATTTTGACGTCGCCGTCACGCTCGGCAAACTGCGATCCATCGATATTTACGTCACTGGCGATGCAAGCGTCCCAGGCCGGTACACGATCAGCTCTCTCAGCACGCTGGTCAACGCCGTGTTTGCGACAGGCGGCCCCTCGTCCGCAGGGTCGATGCGGCATATCGAGCTTAAGCGTGAAGGCAAGCTGATTGCTGATTTCGATATGTATGATCTTTTGCTGAAAGGCGACAAATCGAACGACGTGCAATTGCTGCCGGGCGACGTGATCTACATACCGCCGGTCGGTCCGCAGATAGCAGTAGCGGGGAGCGTAAATGTGCCGGCGATTTACGAGCTGAAGAACGTCGAAGCTAGCTTGGCTGATGTGATCGCGCTAGCGGGTGGACTAAACGAAGTAGCCGATGCGGCGAGATTGACGCTTGAACGGATCGACGACCACAAGGTGCGCAGCGTTACTGAGTATTCATTCCGGGAGGCCGCAAGTGAAGAAGTCAAGGGCGGCGATATCATTCACGTTCTTTCCATTGTGCCGCGCTTCGACAATGCTGTGACGCTTCGCGGAAATGTCACCAATCCCGGACGGTATCCCTGGCATGAAGGAATGAGGATTCGTGACCTGATCCCCAACAAGGGAATGCTCCTCACGAGGAATTATTGGCAGGCCGAAAATGCCCTTGTGAACGGCAGGACGACAGATTATTCGCCCGCCGATCCCGGCGTGAATGCTTCCAAATTGCAGGCGGAGGCCAAGCCCGGCGCCCTTGATGTGAATGGCAGGGCGACAGATGATTCGCCTGCGGATTCCGGTGTGAATGTTTCCACATTGCAGACGGAAGTCAAGCCCGGCGCACCCGAGATCAATTGGGATTACGCTGTGATCCAGCGGCTCGATCCAGTCGACTTATCCACGCGGCTGATCCCGTTCTCGCTGCGCGGGGCTGTTTTGGATAACGACCCATCAAGCAATCTCGCCCTCGAACCCGGCGATGTTGTGACGATCTTCTCCCAAAAGGACATTGCAGTACCGCAGACTGAGCAGACCATTTTTGTGCGTGTCGAGGGCGAGTTTAAGACTCCCGGCATTTACCGCATGCGACACGGTCAGACGCTTCGAGAATTGGTCAGGATGGCGGGTGGGCTGACTCCGAACGCTTACCTCTATGGCGCACAGTTCACGCGTGCGTCGGCTCGTGTGGATCAGCAGATGGCGCTAGACAGAACGGTTGAGACTATTGAGGCGCAGGTACAGGAGATGTCGATTGCAAATGCGCGGTCGAATCCGGATCAATCTGCGGCGCTCACTACGCAATCGCAAGCTCAAGAAGCCCTGGTCCGGGAATTGCGATCGGCAAAAGCAACGGGCCGCGTGGTGCTGGCTCTCAGCCCGTCGGACGACACTGTGTCAGCCCTTCCTCCCATTCCTCTTGAGGATGGCGACCGTCTTTACGTTCCGCCAAAAAGCCAACTTGTCAGCGTGGTCGGCTCCGTTTTCGACCAAACTTCATTCGTGTACCGCAAAGGCGAAACAGTGGGCTACTACCTGCGCGAGGCTGGCAACGGCAACGGTAATGCCGATACGAAGCACCTTCTGCTTGTGCGGGCGAACGGGTCAGTTCTAGGCGGGTCCGTTACGGAGTACAAGTGGTGGCGCAAAAACATCAAATCCGTCCTGATTCTGCCGGGCGATACGATCGTCATCCCTCCAAAACTTCAGGTGGGCGGCGTCGGCAGGGCAATTCGGGATTGGGCTACTATAGCTTCGCAAGCCTCAATCAGCGCAGCAGTGATTGCTGTCCACTGATACGCGGGGATTATGTTACCAAGTCGGACACATAATCATATAAGCGTCATGGACATGTCGTTTATGAGTCGTCAGTATGAACGGCGGGCAGGAATAGCGACTGAAAGCCGGTTGCTATCGTTGTATCAGCTAGTGGGTCTCTCTACCGGACTGCCTGCCATCTAGGCCTCTGAAGCGTGTGTCATTAGATATGGCAGGCGTGGTTCGGCCGATGAACGGCTGAGATTCGCCCGCTCCTCTCAAAACAGAAGTGCACCTTAGTACCCCTTCCAAACAAGTGCGCCGTTGTATGTGCGAGGGCGTCAGTTTCCCTTTCCTGACGATTTCCCAAGAACACAACGGCTGCCGAGGAAGGGGGACTGTTCGTGAGGATCCGTTGCTGGGGCAAATCTGTCGGGAAGCGCGCCTTTGACTTCATCATCTCCATTTTTGTTCTTTCGGTGATCTTTGTAGTGGGAATCGTCGCGTGGATCGCAGTAAAACTCACATCAAAAGGCCCGGCGATCTTTTGTCAACAGCGCGTCGGGCTTAACGGGAAGCTCTTCACGGTTTACAAGTTCCGAACCATGACGGTGGAAAGTTGCGGCAGGGGGCCCGGTCTTACCCAGGACGGAGACCTTCGGCTTACGCCTTTCGGCAAGGTGCTCCGGAAGCTCAAGTTGGATGAAATCCCACAGTTCTACAACGTCTTGCGGGGAGACATGAGCTTGGTTGGCCCGCGCCCCAAATTGCCTCGGTATTCGGTACCGAGCGATTGGAATTATCGTCCGGGGATTACCGGCTTTGCGACGCTAGCGTTTCGGCGGGAGGAGGAGATGCTTCGTGGTATTGCTGCCGAGGACCTTGACGCCTACTACGATGAGAAGATCAGGCCCGTAAAAGCAAGGCTCGATCGCTGGTATATGCGCAAAGCGTCGTTCACTTCCGATCTGGGGATTATCTATTTAACCGCTATGGCCTGTGTTGAATCGCCTCAACGTGCTCTGGGCAGATCGCCGCGTCGGCGTTCCGGTCGGTTGCCGGCGTGGGCTAAGGAATCGGGCAACATGGGCATATCTCTGGAGACGGAATCGATTGAATAGCAAGGGACTGGTCTTTTACTTGGTTCTCTGCTTTTGCGTCAGTGCCACGTCCGCGTATTCGCAGGAAAGTTCAGACGCGAAAGGCAGCCTGTCGGCGAGTTCGGCGGAACGGGTGAACCGAGTGAGTCGGGGCTCAGCCTACGTTGAACTCGATAGTTGGGTTTACCCGATAATTGAACGCTTGGCTGCGCTAGGTTACATCCACGCCGCATTTCTTGGACAACGTCCCTGGACCCGCATTGAGTGCGCTAATTTGGTTTCGGAAGCAGGCGAAAACATTAGTGACGACTCGCCCCCGGAAGTGCAGCAAATGTACGCCGCACTTTCAGCGGAATTCAATCCTGAAGTCGCCGCATACGGAAACGCTGCCGCCCGCATCGAATCGACCTACACGAATCTTGCGGGCATCAGCGGCGAGCCCCTGAACGATAGCTACCATTTCGGGCAAACGATCATAAATGATTTTGGCCGCCCCTATCAGGAGGGCTTCAACAGCTACGATGGATTCTCGGCGTATGCTGCTGCTGGGCGATTTGTTTTTTACACGCGCGAGGAGTTTCAGCACGCGCCGTCTGCCCCGCCGTATCCTCTTGCGGTTCGCCAGTTCATATCGACAATTGATATGAACCCGCTTGCACCGGCCACACCTATCGCCACCACTAACCAATTCCAGGTCCTAGACACATACGTAGCAGCCAACATTGCCGGATGGGATTGGTCGTTTGGAAAACAAAGCCTATGGTGGGGGCCAGACGAGGGCGGTGCACTCTTGTTCAGCGATAATGCTGAACCGATTTACATGTTTCAGGCGAGCCGCGTTCTTCCATTTGAGTTTCCCTGGATATTCCGCCTCCTCGGTCCCATCAAGATCGATGCTTTCTTCGGCAAGCTATCCGGAAATGAATTTCCTCCGCGGCCGTTGATACATGGCGAGAAAATCACGCTGAAACCGACACCGAATCTTGAGCTGGGATTTGGCCGAACGTCTGAATTCAGTGGTGTAGGGCGACCGCTGACTTTTCTCTCCCTCTTCCGAAGCTATACCATGTTCACATCCGGAGCGGACGAACCTCCTGATCAAAATCCCGGCAAGCGCACCGGCGGTTTTGATGCTTCCTACCGCGTGCCATACTTACGGAATTGGCTTACGATCTACGGCGATTCCTTATCGGACGATGATCCGTCGCCGCTGGCCAATCCTCCGAGGGCAGCTCTTAGCGCTGGGTTTTATATGCCACGGCTCCCCAAATTTCGAAGATTGGATTTGCGCGGTGAGGCGGTTTATACCGATGCTCCGAATGGCGAGTTCGGCGGCCATTACGTTTATTTCGACGGCTTCTACCATGACCTGTACACCAACAAAGGCAATCTAATCGGCAGTTGGATTGGTAGGGAAGGGACTGGATTTCAAGGCTGGCTTACCTACTGGGCCAGCGCGAAAACCACTGTTCAGTTTGCTTACCGACACGCCACGGTCTCACAACAATTCATTCCAAGCGGAGAGTCCATAAACGATGGGTCGATGAAAATTAATTGGTGGCTGACAAACGATCTAAGCATAAGTGGTTTCCTTCAATATGAGCGATGGTTCGCACCCATACTGGCAGCAAACCCACAAACCAACTGGACCTCCGAGCTAAGTGTGACCTTCTGGCCGAGAAACACAGCACCTAAATCGTAGTCCAATTCATCCAGTCAACGCCGACCAGACTACCTGGATGTGATAAAAGTCCCTGGAATCTTGCTGCGACGCTCATGCCGAAATCGATCTCGGGTTAGATCTCGGATTGAGTTGAAGAACGCGAAGCATGTAAGCCATTGAAAAGAATGGCGGGGACGACGGGGCTCGAACCCGCGACCTCTGCCGTGACAGGGCAGCGTTCTAGCCGGCTGAACTACGTCCCCGCAAGCTGACGGAAACCCGAAGTCAATGCGGAACACTGGTGGGCGATGAGCGATTTGAACGCTCGACCTTCCCGGTGTAAGCGGGATGCTCTAACCACTGAGCTAACCGCCCGTATCACTTTATCCGAAGGCTTGCCGACCGTCAACCGCTGCCGTGAGGGTCGTTTGAAGCTTCTCGGGTGGGCCCGTCCTCGCCTTGACGTCCCATGCAGGGCAACGTACACTCGATTGTGCAGTCAAAATAAAACAGATGCTCCTTTCTCGCGATTTCGTCGGCTATATGTCCAAGGAAGTGGTGAAACGCCTCGTCGACCGCCAGATGATTGAAACCAATTCCGTGGAGAACCTTTCCGAGCGTGTGCGCCACACCATGGTGGACGAACTTACCGTCGAGGACCGCCTGAACGAAGAGGTCCGCGATATTCTCGCCGCCCACAACGACGAAATGCGCAAAGTCGGCGCTTCCTACCAGGAAATGTACAAAAAAGTGAAAGGCGAGCTCGCGCGCCAGAGGAAGTTGATTCTGCGCTGATGCGACTGACCCGCGAAAAAACGGTACGTCTCTCCCACCGTATCATTGAGCTTCTTGTCTCCCTTGAGGATGTTGATTTCGTCGAGGATCGCGACACCATTCGCCAGGAAATCGTCAACATCCTTCAGGAGCTGCTCAAGCAGGAAGAGCAGGTCGATGCCGAGGCACGTGCCAAAATCAGTTCGCAAAAGCGGGAAATCCTCGAAGGCAGTGAAGAGTGGGATATTCTCTATCGTCGGTACTACACCGAGGCGCTCAAACGAATGGGTGTGGCTGACCTCGCTGAGCCGCGCCGCCGTTAGCTAGCTCTCGAAAATCGCGTAACGTAAAAGACAAACCCTCCGCTAGCCTCTATGAGTTCCAGCGGAGGGCTCGTATTTGTCGTAAGGGTTATTCGTTTAGGCCGTTAACTAGACCGCATAACGCCCACGGGCGCTTCGCGAATCCCAGTAAGTGCGGTCAAGAGGCTGCGCAGAGTGATGCGTACATGATTTCTCTTACGGCTTGTCAGGAGAGAAGGTGCGCACTCATTTCACAAAAAAAAAGGCGGCTCTTTCGAGCCGCCACTTGATTTGCAAAGGTCTAAGGTTTTATCAGTTCGGCCGGCGTTTCAGCACTGGGGCATTGTCGTCGCCCGTATCACCAGACTGCTGATTCGGCGCCGTCTGCTGTTCCGCCTTGCTCTTGAGTGTCGGCTTACCGTCGCGTGTCTGCTGGATTCTTTCTCCCGCTTCCCATCGCTCAAGCCTTGTCTTCACGATATCGAATTCAGAAGTCGTCTCGATATATTCAGGCCGAGGCGGCAGGATGGTCGCAATCTCCTTCTGAGCGGCAATAATCCGGTCCGGCGTCGGTGGATGCGTATCGAAAATCTTGGGAATTGTTCCGGGTTCTTTCTTCTCCTCCGCCTCGACCTTCTCGAATGCCATCACGAAAGCATTCGGGTCGTAACCCGCCTTGTACATGTACTGAATTCCCAGATAATCCGCTTCGCGTTCCGCGTCGCGGCTGAATTTCAAATAGGTCATCGGAATCATGAAGTTCATGCCTTCATAAATCCCGTATCCCGCCATTGTGCCCGGCAAAGTCATAATCAGCGGAATCGAGGCGATTTGCATAATGTTCGCCTTTGTGGCGTTCCTCGTTTGATGCCGCGCGCAGACATGCGCAATCTCATGCGCCATCACTCCGGCAAGTTCCGCTTCGGTATCCGAATGCAAAATCACGCCGGTGTTCACGTAGAAGAAGCCGCCAGGCAGCGCGAAAGCATTAAAATGCTCATCATCGATCACTTTGATTGTGAACGGCACCTCAGCGTCAGAATTTCGCACCAGGTTTTGACCAACCTTGTTGACGTAGTTGACGATCACCGGATCCTGAATGAGCTTCGATACCTTCTCCACTTCTTCCGACAATTGTTTCCCCAGCGCGATTTCCCGCTGGATCGAATACATGTCCGGACCGTGGCCCACTTTTCGATTGCCGATCGCGTTCACATCGGATTCCGTTCCAGGCACCACTTTGTCCGACTGGGCCATTGCGGCGGGAACAGACATCGCAGCCGCCAGAAGAAAAGCAGCAAAAATCGTGGAGGTTCGCTTCATTGGGGTGTCGCCTCCTTGCAGTACAGGTATTATACCACCCCGTCCGCACAAGCGCTTGTTGGATTCGATGCTACCTTGGCAAAAACGGTTTGTTTCGCGTACCACAGATTATCGCTCTGAATGCTTCCTCCAAAACAGACTGGGTGCGCCTATGAAAACCCATAAGTTCAGTTCTATTGACCGGCCTCTCCATTCTCTCTAGAGTAGTTCCAGGCGATATGGCCCTCAAAAAAATACAGGTTGGCCAGCTTTGGAAGAAGGACGACACTGGCGATTCCTACCTTGTCACCAAGGTCTACAACGAGGCGCTGGCTACTTTTGCCGTCCTGCGCAAGGCCGGCTCCGAGACCGACGCCCCTCTCCGGGTTCGCATTGTCCACGTGGGGGCATCGCAGGCCCTGCCAGGCTTCCGTTTTGCCCAGGAGTCAGAGGAATTCTAAGACCGTTCCGACCGGCTTCTCCCTCGCTGGATTCAATCCCTCACTCCTTTGGTTTATAGGTTCCAAACTTCATGGCAACGGGCTTCAGAGTCGGATAGAACTGCACAAACGTATTGTCCACGGCGCCATGGGCATTGTGGCAGTTCCAGCATGATTCCGGCGGATTTGGGCTGGCGCTCTTCGCAT
>JASHYE010000277.1 GCA_030043155.1 Candidatus Acidiferrales bacterium
ACCGACGCGTTGGGTCACTTCACCATAAACAACAGCGTTCTCGGAACGGTCCCCATGCTTCTGCGCGTTCCCTACAAAGGAGTGCTTTATCACGCGCCGGTGGCGCCGAACACGCCTTCTGTCGATATTCAGGTGTACGAGCCAACGCGCGATCCAAATTCGTTCGCTGTCACGACGCGCGCGATCATTCTGCAACCAAAAGGGGCCGATCTTGTTGTCGGTGAAGAGTACACGGTTGAAAATCAAACGCGCCCTCCAGTGGCGTTTTATCTCAAGGATGGCAGCTTCCGATTCGAGCTTCCGCAGGGCGCGCAGCTCAATCAGGTTTCCGCGTGGGATGCGAGCGGGATGCCGGTGATCCAGGGCACGATGGACAAAGGCAATGGTGTGGAAGCGGTCGATTGGCCATTTCGTCCCGGCGAAAACGGAGTGCGCATTTCGTACCAGCTCCCATATGCCTCGAATCAAGCCAGCATACAGGCGACATCTTTTTATGACGTCCAGCGCGTGATTCTTGCGGTGCCTCCCGGCTTGCAGGTTTCGGCGGCAGGCTTTTCCCCTGCGGGAAACGAACAGGGATTCGACATTTACACGCACGATGCCGTGGCGGCGAATGCTTTGCTGGCGATCGCCGTTTCGGGCACTCCTTCCCCAGCTGCAACCGATGGACAAGATCCCTCGGCCAATTCGCGCGCGAGCGGCGCTGATGACGCCGCGGTCACGACTCTCGCGCCCCGCCTGGACAACAATCTGAAGTACATTCTGGTCGCGGGGTTTGCGGCGTTTTTTTTGTTAGGAGTGATTTTCCTCTGGCGCCGGCCCACAGTTCAAACGGCATCCTCGAGTGCTGGCGCGGCTTTGGTCGGTGAAACAAAGCTTTCATCTTCGCACGCGAAGGATTTCCACATTGCGAGCACCACATCCTCCGAGAAGATCGAGCGCGAAGCGACGCGCAGCCTTGATGATCTGAAGGAAACGCTCTTCCGCTTGGAGCTGCGCCACCAGGCCGGAACCATCAGCGATCAGGATTACGCACGCGAACGGGAACGCACACAGAAAATTCTGCGCGATCTTTTGAAGGGCTGAGCGCTCCGCCTTGACATCCGCGTCATCTTCCGTTTCTTTCGGCGTCACATTCGAGCAAGTCGAAAAACGATACGGCGCGTTTTTTGCGCTACGGAAAATCTCTTTGTCGATCCGGGCGGGCGAATGCGTCGCGCTGCTGGGACCGAACGGCTCCGGCAAGACAACGCTTTTGAAAATGGCTGCGTTGCTCGTCAGGCCGAGTTTCGGCCGCGTCACTTTTCCGGGCGCTGATGGCGGAGGCGCGATTGCATTACGCCGACAAATTGGATTTGTGGGCCATAGCATTCTTGCGTATGACGAGCTTACGGCTAGAGAAAATCTCGAGCTGTTTACGCGTCTCTATGAGATCGAGCGACCGCGTGAATGCGCCGCTGAAGCGCTCGAATCCGTCGGTTTGACTTCACGTGCTAATAATCTTGTACGCACATTTTCGCGCGGGATGCGCCAGCGTGTTGCCATCGCGCGCGCGCTGCTGCCTTCGCCATCGCTGTTGCTCCTCGATGAACCCGCAGCGGGACTGGACCAGAACGGGCATGTGTGGCTCGCGGAAACTCTGCGAGTTTTGCGCGCGCAGGGCCGCACGATTATCATGAGCACTCATGCGCGAAATGAAGTGACGGACATTTTCACGCGCGCCGTAGCCATCGCTGGAGGCCGCGTCGAGCGCGATTCCGGCGTGGACGGGAATCCGCGTCCGTTGTTTGAAGAATTGAAGGTGGAGGCCTGATGGACGCAGCGCGCGCCGCCTCGATCATCCTGCGCAAAGAAATTCGCGCCGAAATACGCACGCGCGAGCTGCTGCAAACGACCGTCACGTTCGTCGTAATCGTGGTTGTGCTGTTCAGCTTTGCGTTCGAGCCTTCTGCTGCCGAGGCGCGGCGCTACGGTCCGGGCCTGCTGTGGATCGCACTGCTTTTCGCGGGATCGCTGATGCTCAATCCCTCGTTCGCGAAAGAGCAGTCGAACGATACGATTTACGCGCTGCGCATGGCGCCCGTCAGCCCGTTTTCCATCTATGTTGGCAAAATGCTCGCCAATCTGCTGTTTCTCGCGATCACCGAAGCGATTTTGTTGCCGGTGTTCGCAGTGCTTTACAATGTTTCGCTGTGGCCGGTGATTGGACGCCTGGCGATTGTTTTGCTTTTGGGCGCGTTCGGCCTGGCCGTGACGGGTACTGTTTTTTCTGCGGTAGCAACGCAGGCGCGCATGCGCGAAATGCTGCTTCCGCTGCTCGTTCTGCCCATACTGATACCGCTGATGATTGCAGCTGTGGAAGCGACGGCCGAACTGCTTGAGGCGTCTCCGGTTTTGGATCGCACGTGGCTCATGGTTTTAGTGGCGTTCGACATAATCTATTTTGCGGCGGCATGGATGCTGTCCGACTATCTGCTCGAAGAGTAAGCTGAGAATGCGTGTGAACATCCAATTCACGGCGCCAGGGATGAAACGCGGCAACGTTGCAAGGCTCATCATCGCTATCCTTCTGGCGTTCGCCGGATACGCGGCATTTTTCATCGCGCCGGACGAATCGACGATGCACGCAATTCAGCGCATTTTCTATTTCCACGCGTCGTCAGGATGGGCAGCGATGGAGGCCACCGGAATTGTATTTTTCGCCAACGTCGCTTATCTGCGCAAGCGAACGCCCAAATGGGACTGGCTTGCCGTCTCGTCCGTGGAAGTGAGCCTCGCGTTTTGGTCCGTGGTTCTCGTCACTGGGCCGATTTGGGCTCATCCGGTTTGGGGAGTTTGGTGGGCGTGGGACTGGCGGCTGACGCTAACGCTGGTGCTCTGGATTCTGTACGTCTGCTACCTGATTTTGCGCGGGCTAATTGAGGACCCCGAGCGTCGCGCGGCTGCTTCCGCCATTTTCGGGATTTTTATTTTTCTCGGCGTTCCGCTCGACTATCTTTCGATTCGCATCTGGCGCACGCAGCATCC
>JASHYE010000032.1 GCA_030043155.1 Candidatus Acidiferrales bacterium
GATCGAAGAAACGGAGAGTTTGATTTCGTCGCTGAGTGTTTTTCTGTCACCGGCGAAGGCAGTGTTGAAGGTGGTGGTGTTGCTATTGCCGCGCGCGAGCGCCAGGCCGATGTTCAGGCCGCCGGCCCAATCATCGATCAAACGAGGATGGAGACTTTTTTCGTAGGCCTGCTGCTGGCCGGTTGAACGAACGACCATGGTTTGAGCGATCGGCACGGTGACATCGCCCGTGGAAGTGTGGACGATTAAGTTGGTGCCGTCATAGGTGAGTGTACCGCTGACGGTTTTATTGTCCGGCGTGGCGACATAGAAGGCCTTCTGCGTAGTAAGTGCTTGCACGGACGACCACTTGATTTTGACGTCTCCTGCCGCATCCGTGGTGAGAGTCACTTGCTGGCCATCAATGGCCGAGACGGTGCCAGTGAGATGGTCTCCATTCTTGAGAGTAACTGTGTCAGGAGAATCGGCGAAGGCCGCCGGTGCGATCGACAAGATGACGAGAATAACAGCCAGAAAGCAGGGAATCCTCATCCGTTTCCTCCAATGGATTCAAATGCTGGGGGTTTCAAAAGTGTAGCAAGAATCCGAACGATGACAAAGCTAAGAAAGACGATTTCCGACAGCGAGCTTGTTTCTCGAAAATCGAGCAAGCATCGAATCTGCTGTTGTGATTAACGTGCAACATACGGATGACTGGGCGAGGTCACGCGTTGGCTTTCTGAGAGCCGTCATTCGAGCTGCGGCTGGTGGAGACCGACGGCCGAATGGGCCCGGAGCCCGCACCGGTGCGCTTGAGAGCGGCAGCGATTTCATCGAGGTCGGCGGCGGTGAGTTGAAGTGATGCGGCGCGGATCCAACCGTCGACTTGCTCCGGAGACCGTGCTCCGACGATAGAGCCGGTGACGCTGGGCCAAGCGAGTGTCCAGGCAATGGCTACGTCGGATACTGAGACACCGTGGCGCTGGGCGATGGGGCGCAAAGCATCACGCAGGCTGAGATTTTTACCGAGCTTTGGCTGCTGAAACTCTTCTGCACGGGAGCGCCAGTCGTCTTTAGGCAATTTTGAAACGCGATCGGCGGAAAAGGATTCAGTGAGCAATCCAGACTGCATAGGGCTGTAGCCGATGACGCCGGTTTGATGTTCGACGCACCAGGGAATTTCTTTTTCGGCGACTTGGCGACGAATCAGCGAAAAAGGAGGCTGAAGAGAGGTGACGTGACGGATGGGTTCGCAGCGAGCCATCAATTCCGCGGTGAAATTGCAGACGCCGGCGAGGCGAACTTTTCCTTCACCGACGAGCTGAGATATGGTGGCCCAGGAGTCTTCGATACGCGTGCCGGATTCGTCGGGCCAATGGAATTGATATAGATCGATGCGCTCGACTCCGAGGCGATGGAGGGAAGCTTCGCATTCCCTGCGAATGGAAGTAGGGCTCAGGAGACGCTTGCCAGGTTTCATGCGTTCAGCGTCGTCCCAAACGACGCCGCACTTGGTGAAGACGAGGGGACGCTCGGAGGGCGAGAGCTCGTGAAGGAATTTGCCGACGACCTCTTCGGAATGGCCGAGGCCGTAGACGGCGGCGGTGTCGATCCAGTTGATTCCGAGTTCGATGGCATGGCGCATGGTCTTGAGGGACTGAGCGTCGTCCTGGGGGCCCCATGCAAATGCCCAATCGCCGCCGCCGATTGCCCAGGTGCCAAGGCCGACGGTGGTGATCTCCAAAGTGCTCAAACCCAAAGTTCGCTTCGGCAGATCCACGGCTCACCTCACTTTAATTCGCTTATAGATAATTTGATTTTGGGGCCCTGCCAATGGTGGCAGTTTATTTGAAACAAGGCCGATACGCATAGCAGAAAGCCGCGCATGCCATGAAGTAAAGGACGCGGCGGGTTACTCTCTTAGCTTAATCGAACTGGGCGTTACAGGTATATACTCGCACTTCTTTGTCGCTCGTCATATTTGAGGAGAACTGATCGTGAAATCTTATGGCCGGGCCATTTTCCTGTTTGTTTGCGCTTTCATTCTGGTTGCTGGCTTCACCGCAATATTTTCTTCGCCAGCCGCAGCACAGCAAGTTGATCCAAGCCTTTACAGCGGAATGCGCTGGCGAATGATTGGGCCGTTTCGCAGCGGACGCGCGGTGGCGGTGACCGGAGTGCCGGGGCATCCAGACGAATTTTATTTTGGAGCGGTGGGCGGGGGCGTTTGGAAGACGACGGATGCGGGAGTGGTGTGGAAACCGGTATTCGACGCGGAGAAGATTGCTTCGATTGGTGCAATCGCGGTCGCACCATCGGACACAAATGTGGTTTACGTGGGCTCGGGCGAGCCAGACATGCGCTCGGATATTTCGTATGGCAACGGGATGTACAAGTCGACGGATGGGGGCAAGACCTGGGCGCATGTTGGACTTGAAGATACGCGGCAGATTGGGTGGATTCTGGTTGACCCGCACGATGCGAATCGAGTTTTCGTGGCGGCGCTGGGGCATTCGTATGGACCGAACGCGGAGCGGGGCGTTTTTCGTTCTACGGATGGAGGAGCGACGTGGAAGAAGGTTTTGTACAAGGACGAGAATACGGGCGCGATTGATATCGCGTTCGATCCTCA
>JASHYE010000278.1 GCA_030043155.1 Candidatus Acidiferrales bacterium
CCGCGGTTAATTCCGGAAACAGCGGCAGGGCCAAGGCTCGTCTGCATGCGCGCTCGCTGTGAGGAAAATCCCCAGCCTTGTATCCGAGATATGCGAGCGCCTTCTGCAAATGAAGCGGCTGCGGATAATGGATAGCGGTGCCAATGCCGCGGTTTTTCAGTTCCGCTTGAACCGAATCGCGATTGTCGACGTAGATCACGAATAAATGATAGGCGCACTCGTCCCGAGAATCGTCCTGCGGAAGATCAAGCGCGAGAGAGCTTAGCCTTTCGCGATAACGGGCCGCAATTGCTTTGCGGCGAGCGGACCAGTCGTCCAGATAGCGTAGTTTGACCCGCAGAACCGCGCCCTGAAAACCTTCCATCCGGTAGTTGTACCCAATGAAATCGTGGAAATAGCGGCGGAATTCTCCGTGGCTGCGAGCAGCGTGGCAATACTGGGCTACGCGATCATCGTTCGTGACGATGGCGCCGGCTTCGCCATACGCGCCGAGATTTTTGGAGGGATAAAAGCTAAAGGCCGCTGAAATTCCCAGCGAACCGATGCGCTTCCCGCGAAATCGTGCACCGTGTGCTTGCGCGGCATCTTCGATCAAGGCCAGCTTGCGAGAACTGGCAATTTTCTCGAAAGAGCCCATATCAGCCGGGCGTCCATAGAGATGAACAGGAAGAATTGCTTTGGTGCGCGAAGTTATGGCTGCTTCTGCCAGGGCGGGATCGAGATTTGCGGTGCGCGGATCGATGTCCGCAAACATGATTTTCGCACCGGTGTAAGCGATCGCTTCAGCAGTGGCGATGAAAGTATTGGGCGTGGTGATGACTTCATCGCCCGGGCCAACGCCGGCGGCCAGGAGCGCGAGATGGAGGGCGCTGGTGCCGGAATTGAGCGCGATGCAGTGACGAGCTTCGCAGTAATCGGCGAACTCCTTCTCGAAAGATGCGACTTCGTCTCCCAGGCTGAAAGCAGTATTGCAGCAGGTGCGGTCGAGTGCTTCTAAGATTTCCGAGCGCAACGCGGCGTACTGCTCCTTCAGGTCATAGTAAGGAACCGCGGTGATCGTTTTCACGCTGATACTTTACTGTTTTGAGAGAAACCGTGCAAATGAGGAGAGAAGAAGCGTTTTCTATGTCACCGCGAAGTGCCCGTGATAGTCTTTTGAAGGAGTACGCCTATGGCATCACCTCGCATGGCTGCGGAGAAGTCGCGGTCCATCATCGAGGCGGCGACTCCAGAAGCCGCCATGAGAGCGAGACCCCAGCTCACGCTATCGGTGATCATCGCCGCATACAATGAACGCCCGTTCATTGAGGAAATTCTATTTCGCATCCAGTCGGTAGGCTTGGCGCATGAGATTGTGGTCGTCGATGACGGATCTCGCGACGGAACGCGTGAATGGCTCGCCGAAATGCAACGCAAGCAACAGGCTGGTGAAACGGAAGCGGAAATCCTGGAGGGCGAGGAACGGCTGAGGCTGGGGCCATTACGGTTTTTGTTCCAGGAACGCAATCAGGGGAAAGGTGCTGCGCTGAGGCGCGGATTTTCCGAGGCCAGTGGAGACATCTTGCTGGTCCAGGATGCGGATCTTGAATACGATCCGCGGGATTACCCCAAACTGCTGGAACCGATTCAGGACGGGCGCGCAGATGTTGTTTACGGTTCGCGATTCCTGGGCGGACCGCAGCGCGTTCATTTCTTCTGGCACTACATCGGCAACAAGTTCCTGACGTTGCTTTCCGACATGCTGACCAATCTCAAAATCACGGACATGGAAACCTGCTACAAGGTTTTCCGGCGCGAGGTGATCGGCAGCATGCGGCTGCGGTCCAATCGATTTGGATTCGAGCCCGAAGTGACGGCGCGGGTGGCGAAGGGGCGCTGGAGGGTTTATGAAGTTCCCATCTCGTATGCCGGCCGTTCGTATGAAGAGGGGAAAAAGATTACGTGGAAGGATGGGCTGACGACGCTCTTCGCGATTTTGCGATACCGCTTCTTTGATTGAGTGAGTCTCCAGCGATTCGCTGACGCCTAAATATGGGTGAGCGTGCCGGTGATTTTTGTGCGGCGCAGGGCCCAGGCAAAAACGACGAAGGAAAGCGGCAGTAGCACAGCGGCAAAAATCAGCAGGGCGACGATGGAAGGGAAGATTTCGCGGAGTGCCGCGCCGCCGAGAAGCGCGGCACGCAGACCTTCGAGTGAATAGGTGAGCGGAATGAAGCGCGCGAGCGTCTGCAAATAGCCGGGGAGGACAGAAACGGGGTACATCATGCCCCCGACCAAGCCGGAAACGCCCAGCAGGAGCCATTTCGCAGGATTGCCTCGTTTGAACAGCAGCAGATAGCTCGTGGAAAGGACTCCCAAGCCAGAAAAAGCGAGAATCGAGGCAAGCAGAATGAGGATAGCGCCAGGCCAGTTCGCCCCGCGCAGCGAAAAGCCGAACAGCAAGACTCCCCATGCGAGATAAACAACCGTTCTCAGAACGGTCGCGAAGAAAGGATAGACCAGTGACCCAACCAGCATGGCAGGCAGCGAAGTTTGGGTGACGAGAAGGGCTTCGAGAGTGCGATTCTGGCGCGCGTCTTCCAGCGATTTATCGAAGGAGTCGAGGGCAACACCGAGGTAATCGAAAAGCGCGAAGCCAATCAGTGCAAAGGCGAAATAGTTTCCACCCTGCGGAAGCGCGCGTGTGAGTTCGGGGCTTTGAACGAAACGAGAGAGAAAATAGAAAGTGGCGACGCCGAAGAGCGCTTCGAAAACCTGCAAGACGAAAGCGCCGCGATACGCTTGCGCGATTCGGAAGTCGCGGAGAAAAAAGGCGTAAATCTTTCGCAAAATGCGCAGAAGGCTCATGTTTTCGGATCGGCCTCCGAATGCGGAGGAGCGAGAATACGGAGGACGTCCTCGAGGCGAGCCGTATTCGTTGAACGACACAGATTCTTTGCGGTATCCAATGCGCGAATTTCTCCACGATCGAGCAGGAGGACGCGGTCGGAAAGCTCCTCGACTTCGGCTACGGAATGCGAGGCGAATAGTAGAGTTGTGCCGTATCGGCCGAGGATTTCAGTTTTCAGGAAGCGACGGAAGTCCGCTGCAGCAAGAGGATCGAGGCTTCGCGTAGGTTCGTCGAGAAGAAGGATCGAGGGAGAATGAACAAGCGCGCGCGCGAGGCCGAGCCGCTGGAGCATGCCGGTGGAGTAAGTCCGTGCCTGGCGGTCGAGAGAGTCCATCCGGAGCAGATCGGCAAGCTCTCCGATCCGGCGCGCGGTTTGCGCGCGCGCGCGATTGTTAAGGATTGCAAAGAGGGTGAGATTGTCGCGGCCGGTCAGCCGGCCATAAAAACCTTCTTCGATACCTGTGTCATAGCCGATGTGTTTGCGGGCCGCGGCTGGGTCGCGGATAGCGTCCTCGCCAGCGATTTCAACTCGTCCGCTGGATGGGACAACCAGCGTGGCGAGGACGCGGAGCAGCGTCGATTTGCCTGCACCATTTTCTCCCATCAGGGCTACGGCCTCTCCGGGTTGGACAGAAAAGGAAATTCCGCCGAGCGCGCGCAACGTTTGCCTGGCGAATGGGTTCCATAGAGCGCGCCACCCGGAATGGGCAGGCGGGAAATATTTTTCAAGTGCTTGAACGGCAATGGCCGGATGAGGCACGAATGCTGGTTATACCGGAGTAGGCTTGTGGAATCCAGTTCGCATTGCAAGCTGGACTCCGATGCCTGTAGAATTGAGCTCTCCAGCCGATCCGCGCCATCGCACGTTGATAAGGTAGATTGCTGAATCTCACGCTGAGCCGGTCATGTACGAGACAAACGCCAACCTCTGCAGTCAGACTATCCTCGTCGCCAGCAAAGAGCAGGTGCACTGCGAGCTCGGAGACGAAGTCGCTATTCTGGGATTGAAGAACAGCGTGTACTACGGACTGAATCCGGTCGGTGCGCGTGTATGGGGATTATTGCAGCGGCCCAGAAGCGTCGGTGAAATTCGCGACGCGATCGTCACCGAATATGAGGTAACCGCGGAGCGTTTCGAAAGCGATCTGATTGATCTGCTTCAGCAAATGCTGCGCGAGGGTTTGGTGGAGTTGAGCCGCGAAACCAGTGCGGCGCCAGAGTCAAGCGCCCGCGAAATTTGAACCGTCCCAGCGTGCGAGTGCAGTTTAAGGTCTCTACATTTGGGGATCCTCAGGATTCAAATGCCATTTATGAATTCGGCCTTTCATCGGTTTTTCAGACTTTCCTCTCTTGAACAAGGGATGTTTGTCCGCGGAGTTCTCCTGCTGCCCATTGCTGCGTGCGCGCTTCGGTTCGTTCGAATGAAGACCGTCATGAGTTGGATGGAGGCGCGTGCGGGTGGCGAGCGGCTGCAATGCGAAAGGGATCAGGATGCGATTCGAAGACTGTCACAGACAGCGCAAAAAATGCTGGAAGCTGCGTCGCGATACGGCGTGGCCCGAGGAAATTGTCTGTCCAAGTCGATAGTGCTGTGTCATCTCTTGCAGCGAAATGGTTTGCCGGCAATGCTGCGCGTCGGAGGAAGAAAAGAAGGATTGCAATTCGCGGCGCATGCATGGGTTGAATTGGACAGCATTGTGATCGGTGACTTCGAAGGTCTCCACAAGGACTTTGTGCCGTTTGATGGAACAAAAAGTGGCGCTTGGAGCAGCGAGCCATGAGCGGGATTGCAGGTATCGTTCACCTCGGCGCGAAATCACCAAGCCCAGAACTGCTGCTTCAAATGGCCCGTTCACTGTCATTTCGCGGACCAGACGGGCAACAAATCTGGAGTGATTCCGCGGCCGCGCTCGTGCATGCGGTGCATTTGATCAAGGGAGACACTACGCGAGCGCAGGGGCCGGAAAGCCTCGGCACGGGCACATGGATTGCAGCGGATGCGCGGTTGGACGCGCGCGAGGAATTGATCGAGCACTTGCGCGAGGCTGGTCGGGAAGCTCAAACCTCGTGCAGCGACTCGCGCTTGCTGTTGCATGCGTATGAAGCATGGGGCGAGGCGTGCGTCCGTCACGTCGCCGGGGATTTCGCATTTGGCATCTGGGATGCCCGGCGAAGGCAACTTTTCTGTGCGTGCGATCAGTTTGGGATTCGGCAGCTTTATTATTTCACTGACCTTCAGTCCTGCCTGATTTTCAGCAATACCCTCGATTGTGTGAGGTTGCATCCGGACGTTTCCGACAGGCTCAACGACACGGCGATTTGCGACTTTCTGCTCTTTGGAGCGAACACGGAAGGAAGCACAACCTCCTTTGCCGATATTCGGCGGTTGCCGCGAGCGCATTGGCTGAAGTGGTCGGCGGACGGAATCGAGATTCGCGAGTACTGGCGGCTGCCAACAGATGGTGAAATACGTTACAAAAAACGGCGAGAGTATGTGGAGCATTTTAGCGAGTTATTCCACAAAGCGGTGGCAGACAGAATTCGTGGAGACAGCGCAGGCGTGCTATTAAGCGGCGGGATCGATTCGTCTTCGGTCGCCGCGATTGCTAAAGAGATAGAACTGAAAGAAGGCTGTCCGAAAGTCTGTGCATTTACCATAACGAGCACAGATAGCGAAGATGCCGATCGCACCGCGGCCCGAACAGTGGCCGACGCATTGCAAATTCCATTTCATCTCTTGAGAGCGGAGGACGGGGATCTGTCTCAGCACTGGAGCGCCGACGGTTTTCACTTCCCGGAACCCGTAGACGATCCTTTTGCGGCGGATACTTTGCGCCACTCCCAGCAAATCGCGAAACTCACAGGCGTGCTTCTGTCGGGTGAAGGATCTGACAACCTGATGGACTGCGAGCCCGCATATCATCTCCGTCTGGCCTGGAACCAAGGCAGGCGAAAGCAGGCTGCGCTCGACGCGCTAGAGCATGTTGCCGCGCGGTTTTTTGCGCCAGATGGAATAAGGGGAACGCTGCGGCGATTCCGATCACTGGCAAGTCCTCCAGCGGAACTGCAGTTTCCGAACTGGATGAATGAAGATGTTGTGCAGCGGCTGAAACTCAAACAACGTTGGCTCGAACACGATTCATCGATTCCATGGAGAGCTCATCCGGACCGCCCAGGCGGCTACGCATCCCTGTTTTTCCCGCAGTGGAGAATCTTTTTTGAGCGCCTTGACCCTGCCTATACGCACGCGGCTTTGGATGTGAGGTATCCGTTCCTGGATCTGCGGGTGGCTGAATATTTGTTGGCCATTCCGGCGATGCCCTGGTTTTTTCGCAAGTTCCTGCTGCGAGAATCCATGCGAGGCCGCCTGCCAGAAGAAATTCGCAAACGGGCGAAGATACCTAACAAAGCGCCGCAGCCGTCTGGCTCGCGGCATGATGTGGAGAAGTTCAATTTTTCAGGAGAAAAGTTGTGCCCGGAGCTTGATCAATATGTGAAGCCGGAAGCTGTCGAACGGACTCCGTCCGGCGCGAATCCTGAGGCAATAGAGATGAGCCTTCGACCGTGGTATTTGAACTTTTGGCTGGAGGGCTTGCAAAAGGAGAACGCTGCGAACGCGGCAGACACGGATCGCATTTACCGGCGCAGGGTTGATTTTTTTCAGCAAAGTCAGCCCTTCACCTGACATTTTCCTCTGTTTTATACAGCGATATATGCAGTACCAGACGAAGTTTCTGTTGAAGACTGAAAGCTTGGGCGTATACCATTTTGATCAGGTGCGAGGAACCATGAATACGCAACGGCCAAACTCGACGAACGACAAAAGAGCATACCATCGGCCGGTGCTGACGGTTTATGGGACCGTGTGGCAGTTGACGCAGAGGATCGGCCGGCATGGCAATTCGGATTCGACACATCCGTTTGGCCTGCGCGTCAGAACCCATGCCTAGTCTGAAATTCGATTGCTTTTTGCGATAAACAACAAGATACAGTCAAAGAAGCAAAGTGACACCTGCCCCGTTTGCCTATTCCGCGTTTGGGTTGCGACTCGTCTCAACTCGGCAGCTTCACGGATTAATACCCATCGGCGGTCAGACGGCGATCGCCGATTTGCGGGTTGAATTCGTTAAAGGAGCCAATGGGACCATTGGCGATCCGGCAGGCGAGACCATTTGGTATACGACCGACATCCTCGATGAGCACGGTGATCCGGCGCTAAGAATCTGGAAGGGGCGGAGCGCCGGAGAATACTTCATTCGATATATTAACGGCCTGACGTTTTGCCTTGATTCCACGATTACACGCATGCTGGTGCTGTGCGGGCAGCCGATGAGTCATGCGGACGTTTGTTCCTTTCTGCTGGGGCCTGTAATGGGAATTGCTTTGCGGATCAGAGGAATCACGTGCTTGCACGCGAGCGCAGTGGAAATCCGAGGGCACGCCGTCGCCTTCCTGGGTCAGATGGGCGCCGGAAAATCAACTACCGCTGCAATATTTGCCCGCAATGGCCACGCAGTCTTGACGGACGATATTGTGGCCCTCGAGAAATGCGGAGATACCTTCTTCGCACACTCAAGCTATCCCTTTCTAAACCTGCTACCCGATTCGATGAGACTGGTGTTTGGCACCGGTGACGGGTGCTCCTCCACTGATCCCGAAGTTGAAAAAACTCAAGTAATGCTGAATGGAGGAGGGCTTCGATTTGAGAGCCGATTGCTGGCTCTGGACCGCATTTATCTCTTGGAGCGCGCCAGCGACACTGCTGCAACAACAATCCTTCCTGTTCGTCCGCAACAAGCGCTCATCGAGCTTTCCTCGCAGACCTACGCAAACAAGATACTGGATCAACAAATGCGCTCGCGCGAGTTTCAGATGCTGGGTGAGCTGGTCAAGAATGTAGTGGTCCGCCGCCTGATTGCGCCAGCGAACGCGCCGGATATCGGCAACTTGTACCGCACGATCATTCAAGATGCTTCGTCAAGCACGCTTGTGCGGAGCCATTAACCATACAATTTGAGGTCGCCTCCCCGGTTGGAGGATATTCCGGAACGATTTTGTTGTTGCGCTGGCCAAGATTCTCGTAGCAGATTACGACGCGAGGAACTTGCGTGGAGGATATTCGAAAACGCGGAGCGGTTCTCTGCATTAGTGCGTTGATCTTTATAGCCATCGTTTATCAGGCGGCAAGTCTCTGGGTCGCGTGGCACTGGGAGCGCTCCAGCGAACAGAGCGAACAAATCAAGGGCGCGAAACTCATTCCCGGAGATGCAGAGGCATGGGATCGCATTGGAGAGGCCGAGGAGGCCAATTTCGATGCTCCCCCCGCAGGAGCCATCGGGTTTCTTGAGCACGCCGTGAAAGCGAACCCGCTGTCGGCCCGCAATTGGATGGACCTTGCGCAAGCCTGCGAAGCCAATGGAGACATAGTGGATGCGAACACGGCGTATCAGAAGGCCCAGAAAGACGATCCAATTTCGCCTGATGTTGCCTGGAAGTACGGTAATTTTCTATTGCGACAAGGAGAAACTACCGCGGGCCTGGAACAGGTGCATCGCTCACTCTTGAGGGATCCACGGCTGGTTCCGCTGGCCATTTCAAGAGTTTGGCGTTCAGATCTGAATATCAAAGCGATGCTCCATGAAGTCCTTCCGCAAGATGAGTCCTCCTGGTTTTAT
>JASHYE010000279.1 GCA_030043155.1 Candidatus Acidiferrales bacterium
TCCGCAAACGGTGCAGCATGCCAACCTCAGTGCCAATCGCAAACTCCTGAGCCGTCGAATTCGAGAGGTGCCGCATCATGCCTTCCGTAGAAAGGAAAAACGTCCGCTCCGAAGGAAGCGTACCATCTGCAACGCGCGCCATGCACGAAGTCACGCAGCCGCATTCGGGATGGATCAGCAACTCAATATCCGGATGCTCTTCCATCATTTCAAGCACTTGCTCCGGTCGTATCGTGCGGTGCACGTGGCAATAGCCCGGATACGCAATAATGTTTGCCCTGCCCGTTTGCCGAGTGACAGCTGCAGCCAGAAATTTATCCGGCACAAAAAGAATTGGCTGCTCCGCCGGAATCGCGGACACAACCTTCACCGCGTTCGCCGACGTGCAGCAATAATCGCTTTCTGCCTTCACTTCCGCCGAGGTATTCACGTACGAAACCACTACCGCTTCCGGATACCGCGCCTTCCACGCACGAAGTTCCTTGGCAGTTATTGTCGACGAAAGTGAACAACCAGCGCGCAAGTCCGGCAACAGGACGGTCTTGTCAGGAGAGAGAATCGCCGCCGTCTCCGCCATGAAATTTACTCCGCAGAACACAATAACCTCGGCGGGAGTTGAAGCAGCTTGCTGAGACAACCCCAGCGAATCTCCTACGAAGTCGGCGATCTCCTGCACTTCATCCCGCTGGTAATTGTGCGCGAGGATCACCGCATTGCGCTCTTCCTTCAATCGCCCGATGCGTTCCTGCTTTGACCGGATTTCTGCCGGTGAATCGCCGATCATTTCGACAGGCGGCAAGGTATAACGGGATTCGAATGGAAGAGAATGAGCTGTCTCACTCACGAAGTCACCTAGTCCCCGAAATTAGTCTTGCGCTTAGATCCAGAGCGCGGGCCGAATGTGTTAGAGCGCCCAGGGAAATTGCGTCTACGCCTGCGGCCGCGTACACCGCAAGTGATGGTTTTTCTATGTTCCCGCTTGCTTCCACCAGCACTCCATCGTTCAGATTCTGTTGTCTTAGTTTTTTCACCGTTGCCTCAGCGTCCTGCGGAGAAAAATTGTCCAGCATCAAAATGCACGGGCAGGAATCCTGTGCTCGAAGCTCCCGAAACGTGCGCGCTGCTGTTATCGCTTCGTCGGTGGTGGTGACTTCTACCTCAAAAAATGCCGCGCTCTTTCGATTGCGCCACGCATATCGAATCGCTTCTTCGAGTGAAATCCCCTGCGCCTCGCGCGCAAGCCGCAAATGATTTGTCTTGATCAGGATCGCATCGCTAAGGCTCAGCCGGTGCGTTCCGCCTCCACCGATGTGCACCGCTCTCTTATCCAGAAGGCCCCATGGAGTCTTCCGAGTAGCAATCACATGTGCACTCGCGTGCATCGTGATTTCTTTCACCATCTCTCGCGTCGCCGTAGCAATCCCGCTCATGCGCTGCATCAGATTGACCACAACTCGTTCAAGTCGGAACAAGGCCTCCGCGCACCCTTCAACTCGAAGAAGCGCGTCACCCGCCGCAACTCGACTTCCGTCCTTTATGATGCCTGAAGCCTTCAATCCAGCCTGTCCGTAAAGCCACTCGGCTTCCCTCAATCCCGCCGCTACTCCCGCTTCTTTCGCGCGAATCTCAAATGTACATTCCCTGTCCCCAATTCCCAGCGCCTCAATGGTCAAATCTCCCCGGGCGCCATCCTCGCGAAAAAGCTCGCCCGTAAGGCCTTCGAGAGCCTTGACATAATCGGGGTTTTCTGTCGTTAGCTCCTCGCCGCGATAAAACGCCAGGCGGATCAAGTCTTCACGCGGCGTGCTCTGCGGCTCGGTTGCAATGCGGGAATTCATCTTCGGATCGCTTTCCTTCGTCCTGACGGCGACACAAAATGCCGCAGAGGTAAACTACTATTTTCCCGTGCCTCACACCGGGAAGTCAAACATTGAAGTCCATGCTGAGATCATCAGTTCCGTGAGTCGATGCAGCTATTCGTGGCGCAGGGCGACCATGGGGTCGACGCGCATAGCGCGGCGGGCGGGGATATAGCAGGCGGCGAGCGCCGCGATAATCAATAGGATTGCCACGCCCGCAAACGTCGCTGGATCCGTCGCCGAGATGCCCCATATCTGGCTGGTGATGAACCGCGTCAATGCCAGGCTCGCCGCAACTCCGAGAACAATGCCCACTGCAACCAATCGGAGCCCTCGCAGCAAAATCATGTGGAGAATGTTGTCCTCTTGCGCGCCGAGGGCCATGCGAATGCCGATTTCGTGGGTGCGCAGCGCGACGTTGTAGGCCATTACACTGAAGATTCCAGCGATCACAAGCAACAGAGCGATAGCCGCCAATGGGCCAGATAGCGTAAGACCAAATTCCGGCGTTGAGTAGGTAAGCCTCTGAAGAAATTCTTCGAGGGGACTCGAAAAATCAATGACCTCGTCTCGATCGACTGCCCAGATGGCTTGCTTTACGGCGTGTGATAAAGACGCCGGATTCACGGCGGTCTTGAGCAAAAGGATAAAGCCGCCTCGGACTGTATACGGCAGGAAAATCATGGGCATGGATGGTTCCTGGGGGCCGGCATTCTTGATGTCAGCGACAACACCGACGACTTGAAAGCTCGTGTCTTGCGCCGCACCGCCGGGAGGTTTGAAGGCTTTGACTTCGATTTGCTTGCCCAGCGGATTTCTGTCGCCGAACAGGCCGTGTGCGAGTTTTTGGTTCAGCACGACATCATGTGCGGCGTTTCGAACTTCTTCGCCCGAGAGCCACGTTCCCTGAAGCAGACGCATCTGCAGCGTATCGAGAAAATTCTCATCGCACCCGATCAGGCCCGCCTCCTCCATGTGCACGCTGCCGGGCACTGTCACTTGGGGGCCGACATCGGGTCCATATCCGGGGATGGTCTCCTCGATGGAGACGTCGGTTACGCCGGGCAGGTCCCTCAAGCGGTCCGCGACACCGTGAAGGACGGCGAGCCCTTGCGAGGATGTAAATCGTTGCGCCGTCGGAACGCGGGAGTGGTTGAGCGGCGGAAGAAAAAGGATCAGCATGACATTCTTGGGGTTGAATCCCAGGTCTACATGCGTGAGAAGAAACAGTGTACGCATCAGCAAGCCGGCACCCACGAGCAACACAATCGAGAGGGTGACTTCGCAAATCACCAGAGCCGAGCGGAGCTTTCCATGAGTAGCGCCACCGG
>JASHYE010000280.1 GCA_030043155.1 Candidatus Acidiferrales bacterium
GCGCTTTCGGGAGGGCACACGCCGGAACGGGCTTATCAAATTTGGTCGACGGAATATCGCGAAAAAATGCCGTGGGCGAAAACGCATTTTTTCTGGGGAGATGAGCGATTCGTCGGCGCGGATGATCCAAAGAGCAATTATCGGATGGCGCGGGAGAAGCTTTTCAAGAATGCGTCAGTGCCGCCGGAGAACATTCATCCGATCCTGACGAGTTATCCGAATGCGGATGAGGCGGCGCGCGAGTACGAAAAAGTTTTGCGGACGTTTATAGCCGAGAGCGGGCCGTCGTTTGACGTGATGCTGCTGGGAATCGGCGTGGAGGGGCATACGGCGTCGCTTTTCCCCGGATCTCCTGCGCTCGAGGAACAGAGAAGGTGGGTCGTGGGAGTGAAGGCGCCGGCGGAGCCTCCGGTGAGAATCAGTTTGACGTTTCCTGTGCTGCGGCGGGCGCGCGCGACGTATTTTCTGGCTGCGGGCGCGGGCAAGGCGGAAATTATTGCAGTATTGCGGCGCGATTCGCCGGCGGAAACAGCGAAACTGCCGGTGGCGATGCTGAAGCCGGAGGGGGAAGAGATTTGGTTTCTCGACAAAGCGGCGGACGGCCCGCTATCGGCGAAGCAAGGCTGAGACTTCCGCAATGGCGCCGCTGAGCCATCTCTGGACCCCATCGTTGTCCCTTGAGGACAAGAGTTTCTTGCCTCCGGGATTCGCGAGGAGCGGAAGGCTCTTCGCGAAGAGTGAAAATTGCATCTAACTAACTTTGAAAGGCCGCTGGCAGGGCATGAAGGCCAAGATTTTGGGATTGGCGCGGCGGCCTTGGCGTGGTATATAGATGCGAGCAGGGAATGTCAGAGAAGACTAGCCCCAACTTTACCTCTCCCATTGAGTCGCAGCAGCCTTCTTCTTTCAGCCGTGAATTGAGAGTTTGGGGACGCGACATCGCCATCGCGCTCGGACTGGCGGTGTTTATTATCGTGTTTCTGTATCAGCCGGTGAAAGTGGAGGGGACGAGCATGGCTCCGCTGCTGAGCGATCAGGAGCGGATCTTCATCAACAAATACCTCTATCGGTTTGAGCCGATTCATCGTGGAGACGTGGTGGTGTTTTGGTATCCGCTGGACCGATCGATGTCGTTCATCAAGCGCGTGACTGGATTGCCGGGAGACACGATTGATATTCGCGCGGGCGAGCTTTACGTGAATGGAAAGAATGTGCCGGAGCCGTACGTGCCGCCGCGATATTTTGATGACTCGAACTACGGACCGATCACTGTTCCGCCGGATGAATATTTTGTGATGGGGGATCACCGCGACAGTTCGAATGATTCGCGGATTTTCGGGCCGGTGCCGCGGAAGTTTATTTACGGCAAAGCGGTATTTGCGTACTGGCCGTTCAGGGAATTTGGTGAAATTTCGGCGCCTTAGGGCGCGCGAAGACGAGCAGCGAAATTGGTGTAAGATGAGCCGCATCGGAGGACACGCTGGAGCAGGCGCACGAGGCAAGCGCGATACTCGCGCTCGAAGACGGAAGAGTATTTAAGGGACGCGCGGCGGGCGCTCGTGGCCGCCGTGGCGGCGAAGTCGTTTTTAATACCAGCCTTACCGGATACCAGGAAGTTTTCACCGACCCCAGTTATGCCGGCCAGATTGTCTGCCTGACTTATCCCCACATTGGAAATGTTGGCGCGAATTTGGACGATGAGGAATCGGCGCGCCCGTACATCGAAGGGCTAATCGTGCGGGATTTTTCGCCGATGGCGTCGAATTGGCGAGCGAGCGAGACGGCGAACCGGTATCTCGAACGGTACGGCATTCCGGTGATCTGGGACATTGACACGCGGGCGCTGGTGCGGCATTTGCGCACGGCGGGCGCGTTGCGCGGAGTGGTGGCCACGGATGGGACGGCGGCGGAGAAGCTGATTGCGGAGGCGCGCGCGCTGCCTTCGATGGCGGGGCAGGAATTGGCGAGCCGGGTTACGTGCGCGAAGCAGTATCACTGGGAGCGGGCTTCGATTGCGCTGGCGGCGAGTTGTGCGACGCTGGGAGCAGGCGTGGCAGCGAGTGCAGGGCCGCTGTGGCGCGCGGTGGCAGCGAGTGCGCAAGCGCGGCAGGAGCAGGCGAAATACAAAGTGGCGGCGTACGACTTCGGCATCAAGCAGAACATTTTGCGGCTGCTCGTGGACCATAGATGCGATGTGACGGTGGTTCCTGCAGCGACGTCTGCGGAAGACGTGCTGGCGATGAAGCCAGATGGAGTTTTTCTGTCGAATGGGCCGGGGGATCCGGAGCCGGCAACGTATGCGATTGAAAATATTCGCAAGCTGATGGGGCGCGTGCCGATTTTTGGAATTTGCCTGGGGCATCAATTGTGCGGGCTGGCGCTGGGCGGAAAGACGTTCAAGCTGAAATTTGGGCATCACGGGTCGAATCATCCGGTAAAGAATTTGTTGAGCGAGAAGGTGGAGATTACGGCGCAAAATCATGGATTTTGCGTAGACCCGGATTCGTTGGCGTCGAGCGAAGTGGAAATGACGCACGTGAATTTGAATGACCACACGAATGAGGGAATGCGGCACAGGACGCTGCCGATGTTCAGCGTGCAGTATCACCCGGAGGCGTCGCCGGGGCCGCATGATGCGAGATATTTGTTTGAGCAGTTTACGGCGATGATGCGGCCTTGACGGCATTTGTAAGGGCATGGCTTTAGCCATGCCGCAACGCGAACTAAGGAGAGCGGCTTTAGCCGCTGAGGTCATGGCAGTTCCGAAACGGCGAAATCAAGAGGCGGGCACATACTTCGTGACGTCGCGAACCTGGCAGAGCCGCCAAGTTTTCATAAATTACGAAGCTTGTGGAACCTTTCTAGAAACGCTGATTCGATATCGCGACGACGGTCATTATGCCCTTCATGCCTTTGTATTAATGCCTGAACATTTTCACCTGCTCATCACTCCGACGGAGTCCACTACGCTGGAGCGGGCTGTGCAATTCATCAAGGGTGGATCAGCGCACAGGGTAGGGGAAAAGCGCAAGCTGGCATTTCCAGTGTGGCAACGGGGGTTCACCGATCATCGCATCAGAGACATCGATGATTATGCGGCGCATTTGCGGTATATCGAGCAGAATCCAGCCAAACGTGGGCTGGTTGCTTCACAGGATACGTATATGTGGTCTTCCGCCAGCGGAGGAGTCGGGTTGGATGACGTACCTCAGCGGCTAAAGCCGCTTGTGCGCGCGGCTGTACGGCACGGCTGAAGCCGTGCCCTTACAAGTGCAACGGCCGGCGTCACCGCAGGAACGCATGGCTTCGGATGTTTATTTGAGGGGTTCACGGAAGTGATAAAGGCGAATGGCTAAGCGGACGGACATAAAGAAGATCATGATTATCGGCTCGGGGCCGATTGTGATTGGGCAGGCGTGCGAGTTCGATTATTCGGGCACGCAGGCGTGCAAGGCGCTGCGCGACGAGGGCTATCAGGTCGTGCTGGTGAATTCGAATCCGGCGACGATCATGACGGACCCGGAAATCGCGGAGCGGACATACATCGAGCCGCTGACGAAGGAATATCTGGAGCTGATTATTGCGCGCGAGCGTCCCGATGCGCTGCTGCCGACGGTGGGCGGGCAGACGGGACTGAACACCGCAATGGACCTGGCGGAGAGCGGGATCCTGGAAAAATATGGTGTGAAGCTGATCGGCGCTTCGGTGCATTCGATTCGCGTGGCGGAGGACCGTTTGCAGTTCAAGGACGCGTGCCAGCGCGTGGGGCTGGAAGTGCCGGCGTCGGCGGTGGTGCGCGAGATTCCGACGGCAGTGAAGCTGGCGGATGAATTGGGATATCCGGTGGTGATCCGGCCTTCCTTTACATTGGGCGGAACGGGCGGATCGATTGCGTACAATCGCGAGGAATTTACGGACGCGATTGCGCGAGCGCTGGATGCGAGTCCGGTGCATGAGGCGCTGATTGAAGAATCGGTGCTTGGGTGGAAAGAATTCGAACTGGAAGTGATGCGTGATTGCAGAGACAACTTCGTGGTGATTTGCTCGATCGAAAATTTTGACCCGATGGGCATTCACACGGGCGATTCGATTACGGTCGCGCCGTCACAAACGCTGACGGACAAGGAATATCAGCGGATGCGCGATGCGGCGGCGGCGGTGATTCGCGAAGTGGGCGTGGAAACAGGCGGATCGAATATTCAATTTGCGGTGGATCCGGCGACGGGGCGGATGGTGGTGATCGAGATGAATCCGCGTGTATCGCGGAGTTCGGCGCTGGCGAGCAAGGCTACGGGATTCCCGATTGCGAAAATCGCGGCGAAACTGGCCGTGGGAATGACACTGGACGAGATTTCAAACGACATTACGAAGAAAACGCCGTCGTCATTTGAGCCGACAATTGATTACGTGGTGGCAAAAATTCCGAAGTGGCAGTTCGAAAAATTTCCTGGCGCGGACACGACGTTGACGACGCAGATGAAATCGGTGGGCGAGGTGATGGCCATCGGACGCACGTTTAGTGAAGCGCTAGGGAAAGGAATTCGGTCGCTGGAGCCGCATTCACCGTGGCGAAAGCCGGTGGAAATTGCGGATTCGGTATTGCGCGAAAAGCTGCACACGCCCGGACCGGATCGCATTCACTGGCTGCTGACAGCGTTGCGGAGCGGGATGAGCGTCGACGAGATTCACGCTTTAACAAAAATCGACCCATGGTTTCTGCGACAACTCGAAGACGCGGTGAGAATCGAAAAGGATGTGGCGGCAACGAAGTTGGAGCAGATCAGCGCCGAGGCGATGAAAGAAGCGAAGCGAAACGGCATCA
>JASHYE010000281.1 GCA_030043155.1 Candidatus Acidiferrales bacterium
GACACGTACACGCTCACTGGCCGGGGCGAGCCAGAACGCCTCCCCACGCAAATGGCCACCGCGAGCCTTTTCTATTTGCTCGGCGTGAATGCGATCGAAGGCCGCACGTTCACTCCCGAAGAAGACCGTTTCGGCGGACCCGCGGTCGTACTCCTTAGCTACGGATTCTGGCAGCGCCATTTTGGCGGCGACAAAAATGCCATCGGGAAAAACATTACTCTTAACGACCAGACCTACACCATCTGCGGAATTCTTCCGCCCGGCTTTCAAATCATCCAGCCCGCCGACGTGATTATTCCATTCACTCCGTGGGCTCATGGTTTGCCCGACGACCGCAACTGGCACCCAGGAATGATTGCCATCGGCCGCCTCCGCCCCGGTGTGACCATCGGTCAGGCCGATGCCGAAATGTCCACCATTGCCCAGCGCCTCGATAAGCAGTATCCGCTCTACGACACGGACATGGGCGCCCATGTCACCGGCTTGCAGGAGCAATTAGTCCAAAACGTCCGCCCCGCGCTCCTCGTTCTTCTTGGTGCCGTCGGACTTGTCCTGCTGATTGCCTGCGGCAATATCGCCAACCTTCTTCTCGCGCGCGCCACTTCTCGCCAGCGGGAAGTCGCGGTTCGCCGAGCCCTCGGCGCAAGTCGTTCCCGCATCCTGCGTCAGCTACTGACCGAAAGCGTCATCCTCTCAATCGTCGGTGCGGCGCTTGGCCTGCTTCTCGCGCGCCTGATGCTCGCGCCACTGCTCGACCTCGCCTCCGCCAGCATTCCGAATGTGGGCAAAGTTGGCCTCGACAGCAGCGTCCTTGCCTTCACGGCCATCATTGCGCTTCTCGCCGGAATTTTGTTCGGCCTCGCCCCCGCCATGCAAACTTCCAAACTGGACTTGCGTTCTGCTCTGAGCGACGCCTCGCGTGGCTCAACTGGAGGCGCAAGGCGCAACTACGTTCGCAATTCTCTCGTGATCACGGAAGTTGCACTCGCTCTTATTCTGCTCATTGGAGCGGGGCTACTCATTCGCAGCTTCGCGCGTCTCCAGGACGTCCAGCCCGGCTTCGACCCATCGCATCTGCTCGTCGCGGACCTGCCGCTCTCGCCCAATGTCTACTCGAAATCCGCGCAGCGCATGGAGTTTTTCGATCAGATCCTCGCCCGTGCGCGCACGCTTCCGGGCGTGCAATCGGCTGGAGGCGCGCTCGTTCTCCCCGTCACCGGATCGGCCGCGCGCATCCATTTCAATATTCAAGGGCACCCGCCGAAAACTCCTCACGATTACATCATCGTTGGCTATCGCCCGGTCACTCCCGGATATCTGCAAACGATTCGCGTGCCTTTGCTGCAAGGCCGTCTGCTCCGCGATTCCGATACCGAGCGCGCGCCTTACGTCGCCGTCGTGAACCAAAGCATGGCCAAGGAATTTTTCCCCGGCGAATCGCCCCTCGGAAAACACATCCAGCTTGGCGCGCTTCCCGACAATCAAGTTCCCTGGATGGAAATCGTCGGAGTTGTCGGCGACATGAAGCAGAGCCTCGCCGCCGAAGCCAGGTCCGAAATGTATATTCCCTATCGTCAGGCTGATTCGCTGCTGCCCATTTTTTCCATGTCCATCGTCATGCGCACGGCTGGCGATCCTCATGCAGAAACAAGCGCGCTGCGCAGCGCCGTCCACGACTTGAATTCCAACCAGCCGCTCGTGCGCATTCGCACCATGCAGGAGAGCATCGCGACTTCCGTCAGCGATCCGCGCTTTCGCACTCTCCTCCTCGGGATTTTTGCTGCCAGCGCTTTGCTGCTTTCGATCATCGGCTTGTATGGCCTGATGTCCTATTCAGTCATTCAGCGCACATCGGAGATCGGCATTCGCATCGCTCTGGGCGCGCAGCCCGGCGACGTCCTCAGAATCATCGTGATTCACGGACTGAAACTTGTTCTCGTGGGAATCGTCGTGGGCCTCGCAGGTGCTTTCGCTCTGAGCGGCATTTTGAAGCGTTTTCTTTACGCCGTCGCGCCCTATGATCCGGCGACGTTCATCGGCGTTTCACTGCTTCTAGTCGTCGTCGCGCTGTTCGCCTGCTACATTCCTGCTCGCCGCGCTATGAAGGTAGACCCGATGGTCGCTTTGCGCTACGAGTGACAACTGCATTTTCTGTCATTCCGAACCTGGTCGCCCGCTGTTGGCGAGCAGTGTGAGGAATCTGTTTTTATTCCTTAGCTCTTTGGGAAACGTCCCTTCGCTCTAATGTCTGCTGGCCACTCGCCGCCCGCCACTGATCCCTGCTTTTACGCTACACTCTTGCCTCATGCTTGCCGCCGACATTCCCCACTCGCACGCCGCAAATGCCCCAGACAGCATTGGCGTCGACAAGTCCGTTCCGCCTCTCACCCTCGGCGTTTTAATCACGCTCTGCGCCATTAAGTTTCTACTTCACGCCTTCACCAGCCTCCATCGTTATGGCTACTTCCGTGATGAGCTTTACCTCCTCGACTGTGGCCGCCATCTCTACTGGGGCTATGTCGACATGGCTCCGCTCTCCGCTGTCTATGCGCGCATCGCGCTGCTCATGGGAGGCTCGCTTCCCGCGCTCCGAATCATTCCTGCGCTTGCCGGCACGGGTCTGCTCTCTCTCGTCATTGCCATCACACGCCAGCTGGGAGGCAATCGCTTCGCTCAAGCCCT
>JASHYE010000282.1 GCA_030043155.1 Candidatus Acidiferrales bacterium
CCATCACGCTCAGGCACAATCTGCAAAATGGCGCGCAACTGTTGCTCAAACCGTTCCGCGCCTTCGCGGTCGGCTTTGTTCAGCACAAAAATATCCGCGATTTCCATCACGCCGGCTTTCAAATTTTGGACATCGTCTCCCATCCCCGGCACGAGCACCACCAGCGTGCAGTCTGCCAGCCGCGCAATTTCAACTTCGCCTTGTCCCACGCCGACCGTTTCCACAAGCACGTATTTCTTTCCGGCCGCGTCGAGCAGCAACGTTGCATCGCTCGTCGCCTGCGACAATCCGCCCAATGAGCCCCGTGTCGCCATTGAGCGAATGAACACGCCTTCATCTGACGCGTGCCCTTGCATGCGAATGCGGTCGCCAAGGATCGCCCCGCCCGTAAACGGACTCGACGGGTCGACGGCAATCACCCCCACGCTCTGCTTTTGCGCGCGGTAATGCGCTGCAAGCCGGTCAACCAATGTGCTCTTTCCTGTTCCCGGCGCGCCGGTGATGCCGACGCAATACGCGTTGCCCGTATGCGCGAAAAGCTCTCGCAACAAACTTTCAGCCGCAGCTGTGCGATTTTCGATTTCCGTCATAGCGCGGGAAATCGCGCGCACGTCGCCTGCGTGCACTTGTGCGGCCCATTTCGCGAATTTCTCGTCATTTGCTGTGGAGGCAGGATGCATCGCGGGAGGTCGGGACGCGGGCGGCATGCTGTGGCGCTAACCTTTGCCCAGAAGCTGCCGCGCAATCACTAGCCGCTGAATCTCGCTCGTGCCTTCGCCAATCGTGCAGAGCTTCACGTCGCGGTAATATTTTTCCGCCGGATAATCCTTCACGAATCCGTAGCCGCCAAAAATCTGCACCGCTTCGTTGGCCACACGCACGGCAACTTCCGCGGCAAACAATTTTGCCATGCTCGATTCGCGCGTGAAGCGGACCCCGTTTCCTCCTTCACGCAACGAACGATCCGCCAGGTAAGCTGCCTCCCACACAAGCAGCCGCGCAGCTTCAATTTCCGTTGCCATATCCGCCAGCTTGAACTGAATCGCCTGAAATTCGCTGATCGCTTTTCCAAATTGTTTGCGCTGCTTCGCGTATTTCACCGCCGCTTCATACGCGCCTTGCGCCATTCCCAGCGCCAGCGATGCAATCGAAATGCGGCCGCCATCCAGGACCTGCAAGCTGTTGATGAAGCCTTCGCCTTCCGCGCCAAGCAAATTCTCATTTGCAATGCGGCAATCGCTGAAAATCACTTCCGAAGTGTCGCTTGCGCGCATCCCGAGCTTGTTTTCTTTTTTCCCTGGACGGAATCCTGGCGTGCCTTTCTCAATGATGAACGCCGAAATGCCATGCTGCTTTTTCGCCGCATCGGTCACGGCCATTCCCACGCACACATCCGCGTAATGCCCGTTCGTTGTGAACGTCTTCGAGCCGTTCAGCACCCACCCGCCGTCTTTTTTCACGGCAACAGTGCGCGTCCCGCCGGCATCCGAGCCTGCGCCTGGCTCCGTCAGCGACCAGCAACCGAGCTTCTTCCCCTGCGCCAGCGGCGTCAGATATTTCTGCTTCTGCGCTTCGGTCCCGAATTTATAAATGTGATTCGAGCAGAGCGAATTGTGCGCGGCGACAATCAGTCCAACCGATCCATCCACTCGCGAAAGTTCCTCGATGACGATCGAGTATTCCAGATAGCCCAACCCCGCGCCGCCGTATTTTTCCGGGAAAATAACGCCCAGCAAGCCCATCTGCCCGAGCTGCGGAATAATTTCCCTAGGAAACTGCGAAGCCTCATCCCACTCCATCACGTGCGGCGCGATTTCTCCTTCGGCAAACTCGCGCACGGTTCGCCGAAGATGCTGCTGCTCATCCGTTAGCGACAGGTCCACAAAGCCTCACAAGGTTGGTCATAGCAAAAGCCATTTTCGGCGTCGTGTCACGCATGTGTCCGCGCCGCTGCGCAAATTTCATTCATTGCTGCAATCGCCAGATCGATTTCCGCGCGGTTCACATCATAGTGCGTAACCATCCGCACTAGGAACTTGTCCGTGGCATTGGCGAGAACGCCTCGCTGTTTTAATGCCTCGGAAATCTGGGCGCCTGTCTTTCCAGTTTGCTGCACGTCGAAAATCAAAATGCTAGTAACGACTTTCACCGGATCGATTGAAATTCCCGGAATCTTCGCCAGCCGCTCAGCCAGATACTTCGCATTTTCGTGATCGTGATGCAAAATCTTCGGCGTTTCTTCCAGCGCAATCAGTCCCGCCGCCGCCAGCACCCCGGCCTGTCGCATCCCGCCGCCCAGCATTTTCCGGTGCACGTGCGCTTTTTCGATGAAATCCTTCGACCCAACCACCATCGATCCCACCGGCGCTCCCAAACCCTTCGAGAGGCAAAACATCACCGAATCGAATTTCGCCGTCAGATTGCGCACGCTCTTTCCCGTGGCCACGGACGCGTTGAAAATTCGCGCGCCGTCCAAATGCACCGGCAATCCTCTTTCATGAGCTCTCTCGCAAATCTCCTCAGCGATGCGCGTCGGATAAATCGTCCCGCCGGCCATGTTGTGGGTGTTTTCCAGCGTCACCAACCCTGTTTGTGAATAATTTGGACTTTTCGCGCGAATCAGCGACTCGACCAGCGGCCACGTCAGGATTCCATCCGCCGCGAACGCCGCCCGCGGAAAGCAACCAGCCAGCGCGGACATCGAAGCCAGTTCGTATTGATTCACATGCGCGCGCTGCTCGCAAATCACTTCTAGTCCCGGACGTGTCCACGTCTTGATCGCAATCAAGTTCCCCATCGAGCCGCTCGGCACAAACAGTGCCGCCTCGCGCCCGAAAATTTCCGCCGACCGTTTTTGCAGCTCATTCACCGTGGGGTCTTCGCCGTAAACATCGTCCCCGACTGGCGCTTCCGCCATCGCCCGCCGCATCGCCGCCGTCGGACGCGTCACCGTATCGCTGCGCAAATCGACGAACGCTTCCCCGCCCCGCCCGTTTCCACCATTTGAGTCGTACATTCGATCCTCTTCGTCCTCAGGCCATTGATGCTCAGTCCATCAATTCCGCAAAAACTTCATTCGAGATTGTCAATTTCGCCGCACTGAGCTTGATCCAGTCGCCACTGCGCTCCAGTAATCCCGAATCAATCAGCTTGGCAATTTGCGCCGAGCGATCAGCGCCGTACTTCTGCCTGATTCTGGCCAAGTCCACACCGGCAAGCTGCCTTAGCCCGAGAAAAAATTCCTCATTAAACGCGTCCGCGTCGCTGACGATCTCTTCTTGCTCCACAGAAGAATCGCCGCGCTCGACCATCGTCGCGTACGTCGCCGGATCGTGTACGTTGGCCCAGCGCCGCTTCCCATCGAACGAATGCGCGCCGGCCCCAAATCCAATGTACGGCTCGCGCCTCCAGTATTTCAAATTATGCTTCGAAGCGCATCCGGGAAGCGCCCAATTCGAAATTTCGTAATGCTCATAGCCCGCCGATGCCAGCCTTTCGCACGCGCGCTCGTAAAAATCTGCCATCTCATCGTCGCTCGGCACTTCTGCTGCACTGTACCTCTTTCCACCATGCAAAATCTCTTTTCCTAACCGGCTTCCTTCATCCACTTCGAGCAAATATACGGAAACATGCGGCGGTTCGAACCCGAGCAATTCATCGAGCGACGCTTCCCAACTTCGTCGCGTTTGGCGGGTCAATCCGGCGATTAAATCCATGCTGACGTTGCCGAATCCAACCTGATGCAGAGCAGCAATAGCGGAAAAAACGTCTTCGCGCCGGTGTCTTCGCCCGCTT
>JASHYE010000283.1 GCA_030043155.1 Candidatus Acidiferrales bacterium
GAGAAGCGATAGCCTTTTTCGCCGACGAGCGTGTCGAGGCCCTCGCGAAGGGAAGAAATCAGCGGGAGAATTTGCGCGGCGCGAAGAGCTTCAGTAATTTCGGCTTCGGTGGCGTTGGGCTTCGCGTAGAGGAGATTGGCGCGGATGGTGTCGTGAAAAAGATGCGCGTCTTGCGTGACGACGCCGATGCGCTGCTGGAGCGAATCGAGCGTGGCGTCGCGAACGTCGCGGCCGTCGATGGAGATGCTGCCGCTGAGAACGTCGTACAGGCGGGGAACGAGTTGCGTGATGGTGGTTTTTCCTGCGCCGGATGGGCCGACGAGGGCGAGCAACTGTTTGGGTTGTGCGGTGAACGTGATGTCGTGAAGAGCAAAGTTGCCAGCGGCTTTTTCGCGGACAGCGATGGATTCGAGGGATACGAGAGAAACTTCGGAAGCGGCGGGATAACGAAAGCTGACGTGGTCGAAAGAAATGGTGGCGGGGCCGGAGGGAATCGCGACAGCGGAGGGCTTTTCCTGAATCATGGGGCGAAGATCAAGGACTTCGAAAACGCGGTCGAAAGAAACGAGCGCGGTCATAAAACTGACTTGGATATTGGAGAGGCCGATGAGCGGGCCGTAGAGGCGCACGAGATAGGAAGCGAGAGCGACGACGGTTCCGACATCAAGCGTGTGTTTGACGGTGAGAACGCCGCCCCATCCGTAAGCGAGCGCAGTGGCGAGCGAAGCCATGAGCAAAAGGGCGGTGAAAAGCAGGCGGCCGTAGATCGCCCGCTTGACGTTGATGTCAGAGACGCGAGCGGCTTTGGCTTCGAAGACCTGGCTGTCTTCGCGGCGGCTGCCGAAAAGCTTGGCTAGCTGCGCGCCGGCGACGTTGAAGTGTTCAACCATGATGTTGTTGAGCGCGGCGTGAAGATCGAAGCCTTCGCGCGTGATGGCCTGGAGCTTGCGTCCCCAAAAGCGCGCGGGAAAAACGAAAACCGGAATCAGAACGAGCGCGACGAGAGTAATGCGCCAAGAGAGAAAGAACATCGCGACGAGGATCAGAGAGATGGTGATGATGTTGCCGACGGCGTTGGAGAGGATGTCCGTGAAAGCGGTGCGAGCGCCGCTGACATCGTTATCGAGGCGGCTGACGAGCGCGCCGGTTTGCGTGCGCATGAAAAATGCGAGGGGCATCTGCTGGATGTGGTTGAAAAGCTTGACGCGCAGCGAAAGGACGATTTGCGTGCCGATTTTTGCGGCGAGATAGGATTGAGTCAGGCCGAAGAGCGCGTCGAAAAGGCCTAAAATTCCTAAGAGTACGGCGAAACGAATAATGAGCGGCGCGTTTGCCGCGAGGATTCCTTTGTTGATGATTTGGCGATAGATAAGGGGATTGGCGACGCCGATGGCGGCGTCAACGATTACGACCAGGAGGAAAAGGGCAAGCAGTGGGGTATAAGGCGCGGCGAATTTCAGTGTGCGTTTGAAAGTGCCGGGCGTGACTTTCTTTTTGAGGACGGACGGGTCCTGTTGAAGAGAGCGCACGGAACGAATGATGCCAGCAGAGCCCAGGGGAATTCCTCCAAAGCACGATCATGAATGGCGAAAATTCGGCAAGAAGGATCGCGCGAGTTTTGAATGAGCCTATATAATGACACAAAGCCGATACCTCAACATTTGCCATAGTAATTCCGCCAGTGATAGATAAAGTCTAGCGCTCCGTTCGCGCAACTCGCGGCTTATCGTAGAGGAGAACAATATGAAAAGAATTTGCATGGTTCTGACGGCAGCAGCGGTCGTGACAATTGCTTTTTGGTTGGGAATGCTCCAGAACGGCCACACGGCGGCTAGGGCAGCTGATGTGAGCGCGTCATCCGGCAGGTATAAGCTCACAGAGGCACGATTTGAATGGGAAGACAAAGACGGTCGTAGTGGGCCTCCGGCCTTTGCGCCGTTTCTGGTGGACACTGCCACTGGTCGAGTGTGGATGTACACCGATCCAGACGCTCAGGTACTAAATTCACCGGGTGCATCGGCTGCGGGGATTGGGGGATTTGACCAAGTGCAATTCAACGGGGCTTTCACCCAAGACAAGAACGGTAAGCTGATACCCCACAACTCCTATTTGCCTAACTGACGCGGGTCCATCGCTGCGGCTAATGTTCAAAAATGGCAGGAGGCGGCGCCGCGCTTGGCGAGATATTGCTGGTGGTATTCCTCGGCGCGGTAGAAGGGGCCGGCGGGTTTGACTTCGGTGACGATGGGACGATTGAAAATATGGGATTTTTCGAGAGTGGCGATCGCTTCGCGAGCCTCGGCTTCCTGTTCGGCGTCGTGATAGAAAATCGCGGAGCGGTACTGCGTGCCGAAGTCGGGTCCCTGGCTGTTGAGCGTGGTGGGATTGTGGTTCTGAAAAAATGCGGCGACAAGTTCGCGATAGGAGACTTGCGCGGGATCGAATTCGACTTCGACGGCTTCGGCGTGGCCGGTCGAGCCGGTGCAGACCTGTTTGTAGGTTGCGTTTGGCGTGGTGCCGCCGGTGTAGCCGACGGTAGTGGACGTGACGCCTTTGAGTTGGCGGAAGGCTTCTTCGACGCCCCAAAAACATCCTGCGGCAAAAGTGGCTTTGGCCATGGGCTCCTCCCACGTGGAAACGCTATATAGATGTTGCCATAGTGGTGCGTTGCGGTCGAGAACTACGAGTGATTAGTGGCCCTTCGACTGCGCCCGCCTCGGCGGGCAAGCTCAGGGCAAGAGAGTGGCGAGAGAAGACGTGGCCTGTGACTGTGTCCCGTGCCGGAACCGGGGGTCAGGAAGGCGTGACGCAGAAAAGGTGGGCGCGGAAAGCGTCGAGGCGGACGTAGAGGCCGGAGGCGGTGATTTCGGCGCCGGAGCACGGGTAAGGAACGTCGTGGAGCTGATCGAGGAATGTGTATTGCGATGCGGAAGAGATTTGATCGGTGATGCGGACGCGGCCTTGCGATGTAATTCCAGCAAGATTTACGACGACGATTTTGTTTGCATCTTTGTTTGCATCGAATGAAAGCCACTGATACGCGACGAGATTGCGAAATGTGTCGTCGCCGGCAGAGCTGACCTCGAGAAGTTTCCACTTTCCAGAATGAAAGACGGGTTCGTTTGAGAGCTGAAGAATGCGCTCGTAGAATTTGCGCGTGACGGCGTCGGGCTTTTCGGGCGCGGCAACGGCGAGAGGCATGGGCAAGTGAATTGTGCGGCCATCGAGCTGTCCGTGATGATAGAAGCGCATGCCGGGGAGTGTGGCGATGAAGGTGGCGAAAGCTTCGAGCTTGGCAGCGCCGAAGATTGAGGCGGCGCGAGCTTCGTCATGGTTTTCAAGGAAGCGGACGGCGTGGCTTTGCGCGACGAGATTGGCGGCAAGGCGGGAGCGAATTTCGTCGATGTGACCGTCGCGAAGAGCGTCGTAGAGGCCTTTGTCGTAGGTGAACTGGAAGCCGAGAGATTGGATCGGGGCTTCGCAGTTCCAATAAACTTCGGCGAGCCAGACAAATTCAGGCGGAAGCGCGGCGATGGCTTCGGTCCAAAATTCGCGCGCAGGGGGCTTGCGTCCGGCGAGGAGTGAAGACCAGGTGCGAGCGAAGATGTCATTGAGGACGAGCATGGCCATGTCGCAGCGAACGCCGTCGCAATGATTGGAAACTTCGCGGAGTTCAGCGATGAGAGCGGCACGCGCGGAGGGTTCGAAATAGTTGAGCTGGAGGGTATCGCGCCAGGGAGGGAAGTAAGGATCGCGGCCGTGGGCGAAGAGGTTGGGTTCACCGGCGGTTTCCTGCAAGAAAAATGCGGAAGGGTCTTTGCGAAAATCGGCCTGCGTGCCGCGAATGTAATATTCGGGATGCGCTGAGACCCAGGGATGATCGGGCGCGGTGTGGTTGGTGACGAAATCGAGAATCAGGCCGATGCGGCGAGCGCGGAGTTGTTCGCGGGAGTGATCGAGATCGGCCCAGGAGCCGATGCGCGGGTCGGGTTGATA
>JASHYE010000284.1 GCA_030043155.1 Candidatus Acidiferrales bacterium
GGATTCGATCAGATTCCGCTCGCGCGCCGCGCCAAGGCGTTCAGCCAAAACGAACAGGGCTGGGCCGTCGTCCTCACGCTCATTGAGAAGCACCTTGCGAAATCGGCATAAGCCCGGGACTGCTGCGCGCCTCGTTGACTCCGCGCCGCTTTTTGCAGTGCTCGCCGATCGCACGCGCCTGCGTTTGATCCTGCGCCTTAGCGAGCACGGGCCGGCGTCCATCGTGCGACTGACAGTCGGCTCTGGCATCTCGCGACAGGCGGTGACCAAGCACTTGCGCGTCATGCAGCACTCGGGCTTGGTCCGGAGTGAACGCCATGGCCGCGAAACGCTTTGGCAACTGGACCAGCGTCGGCTGCGCGAAATCCGCCGTTATCTCGCGCTGATCTCAAAGCAATGGGACGACGCGCTGGCCCGCCTTCAATCCTTCGTCGAACACTGAACTACGCTTATTGCGCGTGGGTGGCGCAGTGAGACTCCGCCTTTTCGGGTGCCCCATGCTCGGTCTTTGAGCGTGGAGCTTTTCGTCCCGCCATCGTTTCCAACGAATACCCCTTGCTTGACTTCGTGACTCTTTGGTGAGCCTCCACAAATTTTTCTCGCGTTGGCATCTCCTCTGTGCAACTCTCTCGCATCAACGTAACGGCAGCCATGTTCTGGCGCGATTTACAACTCGCCTGGCGCTCCGCCCTTCGCAATCCTGGCTATTCGTTTCTGATCGTCGCCGTCCTCGCCGTCGGCATCGGCGCGAACACCGCCATCTTCGGCCTGGCCAACGCCGCTTTCTTCCGCGCGCTTCCCTATCCCCACGCCGAACGCCTCGCCTTCCTCTGGCAGAACAATCAGCGCACCGGCGAATCCGAGGGCGCTGTCTCCTATCCCAATTACGCCGACTGGCGCGCCCAATCCCGCACTTTTGAAGACATGGCCTTCATTATGTTTGCCAGTGAAATCCTCAACGGCTCCGGTACCGCGCAGCTGCTCAACACCCCGAATGGCCCTGAGCGCGTCCCCGGCGCTCTGGTCTCCACGAATTTCTTTTCCGTGCTCGGCGTCCAGCCCTTGCTGGGCCGCGCCTTCTCTACCGACGACTCGCTTCGCGGCAAAACGAACGTCGTCATGATCAGTTACGCGCTCTGGAAATCTCGCTTTGCCTCGACTCCAAGCGTCATCGGCCAGCACCTCGGCTTCGGCGACGATTCAAGCGACACTATCATTGGAGTGATGCCCTCAGGCTTTGATTTCCCGGTGGGCACCAAGCTTTGGAAGCCACGCCAATTGCCGTCAGCCTCCGCGATGGCCAAATTCGACATGCGCCTCTATCCCAACATGGGCGTCATCGGTCGCCTGAACGCGAGCGTCACGTGGACGCAGGCGCAATCCGAAATGGACACCATCGCCGCGCGCCTCGCCGCGCAATATCCGAAAGACGACGCTGGCATCGGCATTCGCATCGTTCCTGTCCGTGAACAACTCTCGCAAAAGGTCAGTCAGGGCCTGCTCGTCCTTTGGGCCGCGATTTTCGGCGTTCTTCTTATCGCCTGCGTGAACGCCGCAAATCTCATGATGGCCCGTGCCGCGGGACGCCAAAAGGAAATCGCCGTCCGTTTTTCTCTTGGCGCCACGCGCAGCTGCGTCGTTCGCCAATTTCTCGCCGAGAGCCTCCTGCTCGCTGCGGTTGGTGCTGCCACTGGCCTCTTTCTCGCTTACTGGACGGTCGCTCTTGTTTCGAAATTCAATCCCGATATCGCGAGGCTGGGCGGCAGCATCCTCGACGCGCGCGTGCTGCTTTACACCATCGCTGTCGCAGCGTTCACCGCCGTCATCTGCGCGATTCTCCCTGCATTCTCGGCATCGCGCCTCGACTTGAACCGCGCCCTCAAGGAAACAAGTTCAGGCTCGGCCTCTCCCGGCGCGCAACTCATTCGAAAAATTCTCATCGTCGCCGAAGTCGCTCTCGCTTTCATTCTTCTTGCCGGCTCCGGCCTGCTCATGCGCAGCCTCTGGCAAATTTTCTCGGTCAATCCCGGCTTCGACGCCGAAAACGTCTACAGTTTCCGTTTGTATTGGCCGCCAACAAAGGGCACTGCCGCAGATGCGAATACGCGCTTCATCGAAATCATGAATCGCGTCCGCGCGCTGCCCGGCGTGAGCGCCGTTGGTTCCACTTCCAACGTTCTTTTTCCGGACGAAATGTTCAAGATTCCATTCATCATTCAAGGCCGTGAAGCTGAATTCGCAACTCAACCAGCGTCTCTTCCCCACGGCGGAGCCTCTCCCGATTTTTTCCGCGCCATGGGCATTCCTCTTCTTCGTGGGCGTACGTTCACCGATGCCGATGCCGCTGAAAACGCAGAGCAGGCGGCTGTTCAGGTTGCCCGAAACGAGCACCCCGCAGCCATCATTAACGAAACCATGGTTCATCGTTACTGGCCCGACGACGATCCCATCGGCAAGCAGTTCAAGATGAACGATCCCAATTTGCCGAGTCCCTGGTTCACCATTGTCGGCGTCGTTGGAGACGTTCATCAGGAGGGCCTCGAAAAATCGCCCGGCATCATGGCCTATTTCGCGGACTCAGGTTATTTCAACGATGATGTTGTTGTTCGCGCATCCGGCGATTCAAAAACATTGCTCGCTGGAATCAAGGACCAAGTCAACGCGATCGACAAGAATCTGATGGTCGATCATTTTGCGCGTGTCAGCTCCATCCTCTCTGCGCACGAATCCCAGCGCAAATTCAACGCTTGGCTCCTCGGCGCATTCGCTTTCATTGCTCTTTTGCTCGCTGCGGTGGGAATTTACGGAAGCATTTCCTATTGGGTGAGGCAGCGCACACAAGAGATCGGCATTCGCATTGCTCTCGGCGCGCAGCCACGCAAGATTTTCGCGCTGGTCATCGGCCGCGGCATGGTCGTCATCTTCGTCGGCCTCGCGCTCGGCATTGCCGGAGCGCTCGCGCTCACGCGCCTCATTTCCACTATGCTTTTCGGCGTCCGCCCCGAGGACCCGCTCACGTATACCGCCGTCGCGCTTCTCCTCACCGCAGTCGCGCTCGCCGCCTGCTACTTCCCTGCTCGCCGCGCTATGGAAGTCGATCCCATGATCGCTCTGCGCCACGAGTAACTTGCCTTGCTCGCTCCTTTACTCGGTACGCCCGCGGGTTCATGCCAAATTCGGCGCGGAACGCATGATTGAAGTTCGAGACGTCGCCAAAGCCCGAATCCAGTGCAATGTCGAGTATCTGCATCTGCTCTGTCAGCAGCCGTGTCGCGGCATGTCGCAGGCGAGAGCGCAAGAGATATTGGTGCGGAGTTAAGCCCGTGAGTTGCTGAAAAACACGCAAGAAATGGAAGCGGCTGAGCCTCGCCTCCTGCGCAAGCGACACGAGATTGTGTTCTGCGGCCGGACGGGTTTCGATCATTCGAATGATTCTTGTAACCCGCGCCTCGGCCGCCGGCGAGCCGCCATTGTTGCTCGTTCCGCTCCCAAATTCGAGCGCCAGAATAGCCAGCTCAACCGCAATCTCCTCCCAAAACTGTGCTTGCTCGCACTTCGGCGTGGAAGCCTTCGGTCGGGCCAGCTCGCCGCCAGCTCTCGCAATCACGTTTGAGAGTTCACGCAAGGGAGGCACACGAAGCGAACGAAAAGGGTTCGCGCGGAGCGGTATGCCAGCATCAGCAGCAAGGTTCTCCATGAATTGCGGGTTGTAGGCGAACGCGATGCAGCGATCTCCCACGCCATGCTCATGCCCGCACTGGAAGTATTGGCCTGCATTACCGAGCATCAGTGATCCTGGAGTCATCAGCTCCCGGCCCGTGCTCGACTCATACTGAAAACTCCCTGCGGTGACAATCGCAATCGAGATGGCCGAGTGTTGCTCCTCGCGTGCACGGACGTGCGGCCCTGCGTTGCAGACCATGTCCGACACACTCCAGCCGTCGCCATGCGCGAGAGGACGCTTCGCCAGGTTCGCAGCGAACTCCAATTCGACCGCAATTTTCGCCAAGAATTGTCTCCACCTCACATTTTATAACGACAGGTGACGGTTGGGTGTAAGCATCATCGCCAGCCGCCGATTCGTGTCTTCGAATTCCGGGTGCACTCACCAAGGAGGGTCAAATCACGTGGCGACAAAAGCGAATCAGACTCAGACAATATCGGACAAATTGATCGGTCAATGGGAACAGATAGGGAAAAAATTCGTGAACCTCGCGGACGAAGTCCCTGAGGGCAAGTTTGACTACCGCCCCGTCGAAGGCGTTCGGACATTTACCGAGGTGTTCAGGCATGTGGCCTTTTGGAACCGGTATGTGGCGGATCGCGCACGCGGCGGGAAAGGCGACGATACCGCGAATGAACTGCCAAAGGAGAAATTTCGCAGCAAGAAGCAGATCCTCGATGCCCTGAAACAAAGCGCCGCGGATGCCCTGAGTGCACTCAGAGAGTACAAATCTGAATTGAGTCCAGACATGGCAGAAATGCTGGTGACATTCATCGAACACAACTGCGAGCACTATGGCCAGCTTGTCGTCTATGCGCGGTTGAACGGAATCGTTCCGCCGGCCTCTCGCGGATAGCGCCAGAGGGAGGCTAGTTGAAAGTGCTATGGCATGATCAAAAAAGGGCTTTGTCAATGCTGCTGGACCGGATGAATGCCCTCCGATCGCTCGCCTCGCGCGTCGCGAATTTTTGGCTTCCGCTGCAGCGATGAACCTATTCGCATCGGCGCGCAAAACGCTCTCGGCAATGCAAGGAGAGAAAAAGATGATCTCAGCAAAAACACAGGCGCCGGCAGACTTTGCGGCGTTGCTTTTCGCCCCGGCGCGATCGTCTGAAATTCCTGAGTCCGAAGATGTCTACGGCTGGCTTGTCGGAAGCTGGGTACTCGATGTTTTGCGTTATAGGGCGGTTGATCTTAGCCAGGAGAAGATCATAGGGGAAGCTCACTTCAGATGGGTACTGGAAGGCCGCGCCATCCAGGATGTTTGGATTATGCCGTCCACATCCAGTCGCAATTCGAATTCGGATCGTGCCAACAACATGTACGGGACGACTTTGCGCATCTGGGATCCCGGCATACGAGCGTGGCGAATCAGATGGATCAATCCCGTTGATGGCTACGAGGAGCGTCAGACGGGTCGGAGAATCGGGAACGAAATCGTGCAAATCGGCGCCCGCTCCGATGGCACTCCGACGCGATGGCGCTTCACTGAAATCACGCCGGACACGTTTCACTGGATTGGTGAAGCGTTGGAATCTGATGGCGAAACCTGGAAGATCGAAGGCGAGTTCCGCGCCCGTCGGCGCGATTAGGTCTGCGGATAAAGAACCCTCTTCGCCGTCGCCCTCGCCTCGGCTCAAGCATCCTGCAGGCTTAGCTCTTACTTATTCTCTCCGCTGCCGTTCGTCTGCGATTTCGCTTTCGCTTCCTGGGCGCGCAAATCCTGCTGAAATGCTGCCTCGCTGCGATCCAAGTAGGTCCGGTAGCCCGCGGGATCGACAAACGGATTCGTTTTCGCGCCCTGTTGCAGTGCCTTGCGTTTATCCGTGAGATCGAAAAAAACGCCATGCGCGCCGAGGAAAACGTCGCACGGCAGCGAACGCAGCACGCGAAACGTTCTCTCGTAATCCGTGGCGATATTCGGGTACGCCGAATTATGAATCAGTGGAATCCCCGAAAGGACGCTCGTGCTGCACACGAAAACGACCTGATACGGTTTGCCGCCATCTTCCACTGTCGTCGTCCATGTTGTGCAGCCTTTCGTGTGTCCTGGCGTCAAATGCGCCGTCATCGTCGTTCCTCCCACGCTGATTTTTTCGCCATCGTGAAGGATCGCATCCGGCTTGATTGGCGGGAACGCCGTGGGGTCAAGCAACGACGCATCGCCTCGTCCGCCGCTTTCGAGCACCGGCGCGTCTCCCGCGCTTGCGTAGAATTTCGCTCGTGTCGCTCGTTTCAGCTCCTCCAAACCTCCCGCATGATCGTAATGCGCATGGCTATTGAGCAGGATTTTCACATCGCCGAGCCGGAAGCCAAGCTTTCGGATGTTCGCCTCGACTTGCGGCGCTGTCTCCACCAGCCCGCCGTCAAGCAAAATGTCGCCCGCTCGCGTGACAATCAAATAGGAAGTAAGATCGGTCGCTCCAACATAATAAATGTTCCCAATGATGCGAAATGGTTCGACCGGCTGGTTCCACGAATTCACGCCCGCGTCCGCTTGCGCTCGCGCCGTGCGCGCTTTCGCCGTGCCCAGAATTCCTCCAATCAAAATTCCCAGCATCGCCGCAACTGCCAAATTGCAAATCCATCGATATGGCTTCATGGTGGCCTCGGATTATACGGCGTCGGCGGCGATGTCTCTTCCGCGTATCTGATGACGTGTTCCATCCTCACAGCGCGCTTGCGTCGCCGATTCCCGAGTGAGACACTATCCTCGTTGGAGGTTCCCATGAAACCAGCAGGAAAAGCGACTCTCGCGCTTCTCGCCGCCGCATTCTTGATGGCCATTCCCGCCATGGCGCAAACGGCAAACCGCATCTCCGGAAATTACATGGAATTTCGCAACGCCGACGTCTACACCGGCCCGTGCTTCGCCAATTCACAGGTTGGGCTCACCGGCCAGAATGCTGTTCTCGCCTGGCAAGTCACTGACGGCCACTGGAACGGCGTTGATCTTTCCGGCCTCGGTGTCGTCGCCGTCGTTCGCGCCAACGCCACTCTCGGCGACCCCTACGGCGATCCGCTTCCCGCGAAGGCCGCTCTTTTTGTCGACTCGCGCGCCAATCCCGCGCAGCAAGCCGCGCTGATTTCTTTCGCGCAGTCGCAATCCGCGGGCCTGCTCAATGACATCGTCGCCACGAATGCTGCTCCCATTTCCTTCGGCGCTGATTCTTCGCGCATGGGCTGGGAAACGCTCGCCGTCGGCAATGTCGTGAATCTCTCGACCCGCGCCATCACCATGAACGACATGATTTGCCATAACGAGGAAACCTACTATCCGCCGCTCGCCGCGCATCTGAGCCATGCCATGGCGGTCGTCGCGCGAGATAGCAGCTATCAGGGCAAGTCCCTCGGCGTCACGTGGGACGAAGCGAATGGCCGCGGCTCCTTTGTCGGCCATTTCGCCGAATAATCTCCTGCGATTCCAAAAAATCCTGAGGGCGGCGTTCGCGCCGCCCTTTTTTTCTTTTGCGCCGATTCGCATTGCCTCGAAACCCAGCGCACGCAATAATCATCCATACTAATGAACGCTCTTTGTTCATAACAGGAGACTCGCATGATCCGTCGGTCTTCACATCGCCTCGCTACCATTGCTCTTGCCTGCGCCGCGGCTCTCGGCTTCGCTTCCGCTAGTTCGGCGCAGGACTTCAAAGCTGCCACGACCGCAGTCCCTGTCCCCGCGGAAATTTCCTCCGCCATCCGCACCGCCCTCTCGTCGATCACTGTTTCCGTCACCACCTCCGATGGCAAGCCCTACTGCGAAATCTGGCTCCGCACCAGCATTCCTGCCTCCGGTTCAGGCACCACTCCCCTCGGAGTCAATTACGGTCAGATGGTTGACGGCGAAATCGTCGGCGCGATTCACTTCGATGTCGCGGTTAAGGACTTCCGCAATCAGCCCGTCAAGCCCGGCACTTACGTCATGCGCTACGGCCTGCAGCCTGTCGATGGCAACCACCAGGGCGTCTCCGACTACCGCGACTTCCTGCTTCTTACACCTGCCGAGCAAGACACGTCCGCCGACAATCTGGCCGACAACGATATGTACACCCTGAGCCGCAAAGCCACCACCACCGGCCATCCTTCTGTTTGGAGCCTCGTACCCACGGACAGCGCGCCAACCCTCCTTCCGGGCACAAAGCAGGACACTGACGAGAACTTCTCGGCTGTTTACTTCAAAGCCGCCGTCGGCACTTCGCCCATGACCATCGGTCTCGTCATCTCCGGCCACGCCGCCACGCCCTGAGCGCCCTGGTCGAATGTATCTCTGCCCCAATTGCCAGCACCCAATCAACTCCGCCAGCGCCATTTGCCCTTATTGCGGCGCCGACCAAACCGAGCCGGAGTCCGGGCTTGCTCCTGAGCATCGCAAGAGAGGCACCTCGCCGAAACTCCTCGTCGCTATCGTCGTCGCCGTCGCCGGCATCTGGGCAATCATCTGGCTCGCACTTCCCTTGCGTTTCCAGGATCCCCGCCCTGCCTCTGAACGCTCTGCCCTCGAAGCCATTGAGACCCTCCAGCATCAGCTCGCCACCTACGAAAATGGCGCTTCAGCTTACCCGACCTC